>JBFLXL010000009.1 GCA_040757205.1 Bacillota bacterium | reverse complement strand
CGCCCATTGCGGAAGATTCCCCACTGCTGCCTCCCGTAGGAGTCTGGGCCGTGTCTCAGTCCCAGTGTGGCCGGCCACCCTCTCAGGCCGGCTACCCATCGTCGCCTTGGTGGGCCGTTACCCCCCCAACAAGCTAATGGGACGTGAACTCATCACCAAGCGCCGGCATTGCAAAGAGGCCGACTTTCCTCCACCAACGATGCCGCCAGTGGAAACTACCCGGTATTAGCACCAGTTTCCCGGTGTTATCCCAGTCTTGACGGTAGATTGTTCACGCATTACTCACCCGTCCGCCGCTGGAATAGAAGTCAGAGGTCAGAGGTCGGACTCGACGGCCTTTGCTTCCGCAAATGCCTTTCATCTTTAATCTCCGCTCTTTTCAACTCTTTTCAACCCCTCAACTCTGACTTCTACTCCCGCACGACTTGCATGTGTTAGGCACGCCGCCAGCGTTCGTCCTGAGCCAGGATCAAACTCTCCATAAATAGCTCAAAACCTTACCTAATTCACCACTGTTCAGTTTTCAAAGACCGCTTGCCTGCGCGCCGTTGATCGGCGCAACAAGATTCATTCTATCACTCGGGAAGGGCTGAGTCAACTACTGCTTTCTGGAACTCGAGGAATTATTACCGTACCTCCCGAGCAAGTCTAAATATAGCATATGCGCAAAGTGAGTGTCAACACTCACGGGGATGTTCTTCACCATACCCGCTGAGGTTCTCTTGCGCCCCGCTACGGTTCTCTCGCGTTCCTTAGTATCTATTAATGTATGACCGCGCACAACTATATGCGCTATGCGCTAGCGGCCGGCGCTTTCGGCCATCTTGAAAAGCCCGGCGCCCAAAAGTCCCCCATCCAAAGCGACAAAGGTATCCGGCACCTCGCCGACGATAATGTTCTCGACCAGGGGCACCCGGGTGGCGATTTGCACTTCGGTTTGTTGCCACGGCACCGCGATCCGGACGTACGTATCCAGGTCCAGGTAAATGCGGTGGCGCGTCTGGTTAATCCCCGCCGCCTCAAACCGGTCCACCATGTTTACTCTTACAGCACCAACCGGGATGATGCGCACCGGTATGCCCGGCCCATAAGTCGCCAGGAGTTGGCTGCCGAGCACCTGGCCGGCCGGGATCGTGAAACTTTGGCGTTCGAGCCCGACCATCGCGCTCTCCGAGGCCAGCGCGAACTCGGCGGCCAGTTCCGTGATTTTAAGCGTATTGGCCTGCATCATCACGATGCGCCCGTTGTTATCCAGGTGCAGCCGGACAAGGTCCTGATAGTCGATCCCGCTCCGGCCCAGGTATTCGCGGACGGCACCGTTCACGGTGTTAACCGCCGTCTGCACCGCCCGCGCCTTGGCAATGTCCAGGATGGTTGGGAAAAGGGTCCGCTCGAAGGCAAGCACCGTGAGAACCACGACGGCCGCCAGGAGCAGGCAGCGAACCGGGCAGTTCCTGCGCTTTCGGAACACTTCCCTCTCCCCCTTCGACCTGCACTATAGTCAGCATATGCCCAAGAGGAGCCGAAAATGTGCCCCGCCCGCCCAAGTTACGTTTCCCGATTCAACATCAGCCGCACGAACTTGCGTCTTCCGACCTGGATGATCCAATCACTGACCGGTTCAATCTCGGTGTCGGCGTTCGCGACTTTCGTTTCGTTGATCTTGACGGCGCCCTGCCCGATCAGCCGGCGCGCCTCGCTCGTGCTCGAGGACAACCCGGCCAGCACCAGCAGCTTGGGCAGCCAAATCCGGCCGCCGGTGAGCACCTCGGGCGGCACGGAGAAGGCGGGAATATCGGTGGGCAGCTCCCGTTGCTGAAATACTTTTCGGAACTCCGTGCCCGCTGCGTCGGCCGCTTCTTTGCCGTGATAGACTGCCACCACGGTGCGCGCCAGGCGCATTTTTGCGTCCCGGGGATGAACCGACCCGGCCTCGAGGCCTGCTTTCAGGGCCCGCAGTTCCTCCAGCGAAACGGGCGTCACCAGTTCAAAATAGCGGGGCATCTGCTCGTCCGCGAGCGACATCAGTTTGCCGTACATCTCCCGGGGCGGTTCGGCAATGCCGATATAGTTGCCCAGGCTCTTGCTCATCTTGTGGACCCCGTCCAGGCCCTCCAGGAGAGGGGTGGTCAACGCAATCTGAGGTTCTTGGCCGTATTCCTTCTGGAGCGTCCGGCCCATCAAGAGGTTGAATTTCTGGTCGGTGCCGCCCAGCTCGACGTCGGCTTTGAGCGCCACCGAATCATAGCCTTGCATCAGAGGATAGAAGAATTCGTGAATGCTGATCGGCAAGCCCCCGTGGAAGCGCTTCGCGAAGTCGTCGCGCTCCAGCATGCGGGCCACGGTGTACTTGGAGGCCAGTTCAAGCACGGCGGCGAAGTCCAGCGGGGCCAGCCACTCGCTGTTAAAGCGGACCCGGGTGCGGTCGGGGTCGAGAATCTTGAAGACCTGGGCTTCATAGGTGCGGGCGTTGGCCATTACCTCTTCCCCGGCCAGCGGCTTCCGGGTTTCGGTCTTGCCCGAAGGATCACCGACCCGGGCCGTATAGTCGCCGAGCACCAACGTCACCTGGTGGCCCAAATCCTGAAAGTGCCTGAGCTTGTGCAGCACCACGGTGTGACCGAGATGAATGTCCGGGGCTGTGGGGTCAAGCCCCAGCTTGACTTGCAGAGGCCGCCCGGCGGCCAGGGAACGGCGGAGTTTTTCCTTCAGTTCCTCCTCAGGAATGATCTCGACCGCGCCCCTTTTGATGATTTCCAGTTGTCTCTCCAACTCCGACATGCGGTTTTTAAACCCCCACCGGCAGTAGTATCTGTCTTCCACAAATATTAGCTTGTCCTGTTGACACCTTCTCCTCACCCCACCTCTTTCCCTGCCCGATGGATTATTCAGGATGACCCCTTTGTCGCGGACCTGGTGACAATGCGGAAATTGCTTGTGATATAATGCAGAAAAGTAACCAAGGCCGGTTTGAAGAACTGGCGAGGAGGACCGTTATGCCCCGCAAGAAGGAAAAAGGACGGCGGTTGAATTGGTTTCGCCTTTTTGTCGTACTGGTGGCCGCGGGAATGCTCCTTGGCGGTTTGGCGGCCTTCGGCCTGGTGGTGGTCAGTTTGAAGGATCTTCCCACCTGGGACCCGGCAGCCCTGCAGCCCAACAACGCCACCCTGATTTTTGACGTTCACGGCAATCCGGTAACCGAGATCGGCCTGGAAAACCGGATCACCGTGGATATCGAGGACATACCGCCGAACGTGAAGAAAGCCTTCCTGGCGGCAGAGGACGTTCGTTTCTACCAGCACTACGGGGTGGACCCGCGCGCCATCGCCCGCGCGGTCTGGGCCAATGTGACCGGGGGCTTCGGAGAGCAGGGCGCGAGCACCATCACCCAGCAGTTGGTCAAGAACATCTTTTTGAGCCCCGATAAAACGTTGAAACGCAAGATCCAGGAAGCCTTTCTGGCCATCCAGGTTGAACGGCACTACGCCAAGGATGAGATCCTCCAGATGTACCTCAACTGGGTTTACTTCGGCGAAGGAGCCCACGGAATTGAAGCGGCGGCCCGGACTTACTTCGGCAAGTCGGTGTCTGAACTTGACCTGTCCGAAGCGGCCACTCTCGCGGGATTGCCGAAAGGGCCCTCCATCTACTCACCCTACCGTGATCTGCAGGCGGCCGTCAACCGGCGGGACACCGTCCTGGACCTGATGTGGCGTTACGAATTTGTCAGCCGGGAAGAAGCCGAGGAGGCCAAGGCGAAGCCCATTGAACTGGGAAGACCGGCCACGGGCGACAACCCCGCACCGCGCTATCCTTACCCCCATTTCGTGGACCACGTCACCGACATCCTGGTGGACAAGTACGGCGAGGTCAAGGTCTTCAAAGAAGGACTGCGGGTCTACACCACGATCGACCCCAAAATACAGCAGGCGGCCCAAGAGGCGCTGACCAACGAGAACAACTATCCCGCGACCAAGAGGGACGACAACGGCGTCTTGCAGCCCCAGGCCGCCATGGTGGTGCTCGACCCGACCAACGGTTACATCAAGGCCATCGTTGGCGGGCGGGAGCACACCCAGTTGCGGCAGTGGAACCGCGCCACGCGCACCCAGCCCCAGCCCGGATCGGCCTTCAAGCCGATTATCGCCTACGGCCCGGCCATCGAACACCTTGGGATGGCACCAGCTTCCGTGCTGGATGATATTCCGGTCCGATACCCGAAATGGACCCCCAAGAACTATGACGGCGGTTATCGGGGCCTGCTCACCGTACGCACCGCTCTGGCCTATTCGGTAAACATCCCGGCCGTAAAAACTCTGGAAGCGGTCACGCCGTCCCGTGCCGTGGACTTCGCCGGAAAACTCGGCATCACCACCCTCGAACCGGACCGGCACAACCTGGCCATCGCCTTGGGCGGCCTAACCAACGGGGTTACGCCGCTGCAAATGGCCGGTGCCTACGGCGCCTTCGCCAATCAGGGAGTGTACGTTGAACCCACGGCGATCACCCGGGTCGAAGACGTTCGAGGCCGACTCCTGGAGGAGCATATCCCGGTGAAGACTCAGGCGATGAAACCGACCACCGCCTACCTGATCACCGACATGCTGCGCACCGCCGTCACCAGCGGCACCGGGGGAAGAGCGCAGCTCGCCGACCGGCCGGTGGCCGGCAAGACCGGAACGACCGATCGCGAAACGAGTATCTGGTTCTGCGGCTACACTCCGAATCTGGTGGGCGTGGTGTGGATGGGCCACGACAACCACAAGGACCCCCTGCCGCGCGGTTCCGTCGGCGGCGGTCATCCGGCCGCGATCTGGCGCCAGGTCATGACCAAAGCGCTTGCGGGCGCACCGGTCCGGAACTTCCCGCAACCGCCCGGGATCGTGATCGCCACGGTGGATAGCAAGTCGGGTCTTAAGCCGGGACCGCTCACCCCGCCGGACCACCGGGTGACCGACATCTTTGCGCGCGGGACCGTGCCCACTGACAACGACGATGTCCACGTCCTGGTTGAGATCTGCGCCACAACCGGCCGGCTGGCCGGGAGGTACTGCCCGGACCGCATCACCAGGGTGATGGTGGATGTCGGCTATGAAGTACCCGAGACGGTCAAGGACTATGACCTGCGCGTACCGACAGAGACGTGCGCTTTGCACGACCGGGACACCGTCTTCGGACCGCCCCCGGACTTTTGGCCGCCGAATGGCGGCGAGCGGCCCGACCAACCCGGTGCCGCCCCTGACCAACCCGGTGCCGGGGCCGAGGATGATGAACTGCGCCCGCCTGTAATTCTCCCCGGAAGCAACCGCGGCCGATCCCAAAGGGTCAGACCTTTAGTTTCTTAGTTGTAGAAGATTCTGACACCAGGGTCTGCGCCTTATTCCGGTTTGACCTACCGCTGCCCAGCAGGTCTCATGCTGTTGTGTCGATGCACCTGGTGAAAGCAGACGTACAAAACAAGGTCCCGGAAGACTGCTCTACTCTCCCGGGGCTTCAATCCGTCCTCGGAAAGGTTTGACCCCTGCACCCCTTACATAATGCTCTCCTGGCTCTGTTTGATGGCCTCGTCGATGCGGGACTGAAGCTCCTGCGGCAGCCCTTCCATTTTTACGTTCAAGAAGCCGCGGACGATGGTCGCCTTGGCCTCGTCCTCGTCCAGTCCGCGGGCCATGAGGTATTCAATCTCCTCCGGCGCGATCTTGCCGACAGCCGCTTCGTGGGACATCTCCGCGCCCTCCACCCGGGCTTCCAGCTCGGGAATGGCGTGGATCAGACCCCGAGGGGTTAGCAGGAGGCCATGACACTCCAAGTGGGCTTTCACTCCCGGCACCTCGCCCACCAGGCGGCCCCGGTTGATTACGTCGCCGCCGGTGGTCACCGTGCGGGCGATCACTTCGGCCCGGGCCTCCGGTGCCTGCAAGAAGACCCGGGAACCCACGTCCATGAAGCTTCCCGGCGTACCCACCAAAACGGTGTTCGAGCGGACCAGCGCCCCCCGTCCAGCCAGGTACAGCGCCGGGTTCATCTGCAGGTAAGCCACCGGCACCAGACAGACATAGTTCTGCAAGAAAGTCCCGCCCTCTTCGATCCGGGCCGCACTACGGGGGAAAACGTGCATTTTCTCGGCCCAGTTATGGATCATGGTGAAGGTCAGCTTGGCGTTCTTTTTGACGTAGAACTCCGATATGCCGATGTGCATTCCGTGCTTCACTTCCCGGGAACTGACGCAGCCGGTGATGATGTTGAGTTCGGCGCCCTCTTCGACGATGATGATATTGTGCACCGCCTGGGCCAGACCCTCCTGAGCGATATAAAGACAGGCCTGAAGCGGATAGGTGGCGACTGCGCCGGCCAGGGCCCGGATGAAATACCCGTGGCGGGCGTACTGATAGGCATGCCTGGTGTACTCGTCCGCATCCGGAGGCACCATTTTCCACCGGTATTCCTGGTCCACCCAGTCGTACCGCTCCCGGGCCTGGTCCGTGCTAAGCACCTCCAGACCTTCTTGGTGCACGGCGGCGTGTACCAGCGAGTGGTCCGCCTGCAAAAACGTGCCGGCCCGTTTGGCCTCGTTCCCCAGCACCACGCCGGTCTCCAGCAGGCGCCCGGCGTCAAACAGCCCGGCGAGGTCCGGCGACCCCAAGGCGTCCGCGTAGGCGTGTTCCTTCGCCTGGTGCTTAAACTTGTCAGGCGTCAGTCTTTCTGTTTTCGGCATCGCTTATCTCCCCGTCCTAGAGTTGGAGGACTAGAACACACACCGCACACACTCGCCGTAACCGACCTTCTGGATGCACCTGAAAAGCTCCAGCGGGTTGCCCTCACAGGACAGCCGGCCCTGGTACAGCACGTGGCCCACGTCCGCGTTGACGTAATTCAGGATGTGGCCGGTGTGGGTAATCACCAGGCCCGCCTTGTGTCTCTGCTCACGCTTGACTTTGCGCGGCCGGTGGTTTGCGTCCGGAACGTCGCGGTCCAGGAGCCGGTTGATGGTGGTGCCCACCAGAGCCAGATTCTCCACGTCCACGCCGGACTCAGGTTCGTCCAACATCAAGAATTCCGGATCCTGGGCCAAAAGCTGCAGGAGTTCCGACCGCTTCAGCTCCCCGCCGGAAAAACCATGGTTGACCTCCCGGTCGAGAAAGCGGGAAAAATTCAAGCGCTCGGCCAATTGATCCGCGTCTGCCTCGCCGTGGGAACAAATCCCCACCATATCCCGCATGGTCAGACCCCTGATAGTCGGCGGACGCTGGAAAGACAGGCCGATCCCAAGCCTGGCCCGTTCGTACACCGGCAGATAGGTAATGTCCTCCCCTTTGAAGATTATCCGTCCGTTAAGCACTTTGAAACGCTCAAATCCCATGAGCGTGCCCAAAAGCGTGGACTTGCCCGACCCGTTGGGGCCGAACAGCACGTGGACCTCACCCGGATTGATGGTCAAATCCATCTGGTCCAGAATGATCTTCCCGTCGACGGACACCGTAAGGTCTTGAACCTCAAGCATCGGGTCCACCTCCTTTGCCGCCGAAAGCGGCTACAAAACTGTCCTTGGGCACTCCCAGCGACCTGGCCACCGGGTCACACTTGGCCATCAGCAGGTGAAACACCCGGTTTCGAACAGCCGTTTCGGAGAGGGTTTCATAGTTGCCCATCCCCTTGGCCAGGATCAGGTCGGCCCCGGCAAAAGCGTCCCGGAAGCCGGGCGAAACCAGCTCCAGGTCCACTCCGGGAGTGTCGGTGCCCGTAGTCATTATTTTCGGCATTCGCCGGCCAAAGCCTGCCCGCGCAAGGTCGCCCGCGGTAAGATCGTTCTGCACCGGCCCATCCTTGACCACGTAAGTGACCGATGCCCGTTGGGCCAGAAACCTGAAGAGCGGATAGTCAAAGTACAGTTCGCCGGCGTTGTCGGCCAGGTATAGCACTTGCCGCGCCTCACCCAGCCTTCGTGCAAAAGCGCGGACTTCGTCCCGGAATAATTCCACCGGAACCGGCCGGGCCAATTCGGCCTCGTCCAATTCCCGGAAGAAATCCACCGCGTTTCCCAGTACCGCCAACCGCATCAGTCCGGCGAGGTCATTGGTAAACCGGTCCCGCAGGCTGCCGATGAGCCGTGCGGCCACGGCCATTTCCCGTTCTTTGACCGCTTGGAACGGGTCCGGGTTGCCGGTGACCCGTCTGACCACCCGCTGCGCTTCACCGGCGATCTGGGTGGGAATCCGGCCCCGGGCAAAATCCCGTTCGAGGACCGCCAAACCGTCCCGGACCGCGCGCGCGCGCCGGTTCTGGTCGGGCGTACCCAATTCAGCCGTCTTTTGGATCAGGCCTGCCAGACAACTATAACACTCCTGCGCCGGGCGCACAACTCTCACAACCTGTATCGCTCAAAACTCAATCACGGTTACTCCCAGACCGCCCTCGCCCCGGTCACCCGGTCGGAACGACCGGATGCGGCCGTCGCCCTTCAGGTGGTTCTGGACCGCGGCCCTGAGCACTCCGGTGCCCAACCCGTGAATAATGTACGCCCGCGGCAGGCCGGCCAGAAACGCTTCGTCCAGGTACTTCTCCAGTTCGGCCAACGCTTCTTCAGCCCGCAGACCGCGCAAGTCCAACTGCATTCGCACGTCGTCCCGTGTCTTTTGCACCATGACTGTTCCGGCGGCGGGAGGCACGCTCCGGGGGGCACAAACACTCCGGCGCACCTCGGCCAGCGGCAGGTTCACCTTGACGGCACCCACCTGCACCTGCACCTCACCGTCCCGGGAAGGACCAAGGGTCACGCCCTGCTGGCCGAAACGCAGGATGAAAACCGCTTCCCCATCCTCCAGCCGCTCCGGTGCCCCTTCCACCGTCTCCGGTACCGCCGGATCGGGCAGGACGGCGCCCAGCCGGTCGATGCCCGAACGGGCCTGCTGGATGGCCTGTTCCTTTTCCCGGTTCGTGCCCGCGTTGATTTGCCGGCGCAATTCCCGGACGATTTCCTCGCTCTCCCGGCGCACCTGCCGGATCAGTTCCTGCGCCTCCAGAACGGCACGTTCCTTGATCGCCGCCTTCTTATCCAACAGGCTGGCCAGTTCGGCCTCGTAACGTTGTTTCAAGCCCGACGCCTCACGGGCCTCCTGCCCGGCCGCCTCCAGCCGGCGCTGGGCCTCCTGCCGGGTCTCTTCCAACCGCCGCAGCAGTTCGGCCGTCTGCCGCTGCTCCGGCGCCAGGAAGCTACGGGCCCCGGAAACGATCGTCTCCGGCATCCCCAGGCGCAGGGCGATTTCGAAGGCGTAGCTCCGCCCCGGCCGCCCGGTGATCAGGCGGAAGGTGGGTTCGAGGGTCTCCAGGTCAAACTCGACGCTGGCGTTTTCCACCCGGTCCCGTCCCGTGGCGAACTCCTTCAACTCCCCGTAGTGGGTCGTCACCACCCCCCGCGTCCCCCGGCGGTGGAGTTCATCCAGAATCGCTTGGGCGAGCGCCGCCCCTTCGGTCGGATCGGTACCGGTGCCCAATTCGTCGACCAGCACCAGGCTCTTCGCCCCGACTTCCCCGATGATGCCCACCAGGTTGGCCATGTGGGACGAAAACGTGCTCAGGGAGTTCTCGATGCTTTGTTCATCGCCGATATCGGCGAATACCCGGTCAAAGACCCCGACCGCGCAGGATGAGGCGGGCACGTGCAGGCCCGACTGCGCCATCAGCACCAGGAGGCCGATGGTCTTTAGGACCACCGTCTTGCCCCCAGTGTTCGGCCCGGTCAGCACCAGCAGGTCGAAATCCAGGCCCACGCGCCCGTCGACCGCCACCACGTTTTCACGGATCAGGGGGTGCCGGGCCCGACTGAACGAAAGGCTTGCCCCGTCTGCCAACAGGGGCGGCACGGCCGCCATTTGGCGGCTCAAGCGGGCCTTGGCCAGTACAAAATCAAAGTGGCCCAGTTGGTCCACCGCCGGCAGGATCTCTTCGGCGGCCTGAGCCACCGCCGCGGACAGCTCGGTCAGTATCTTGAGTATCTCCTGTTTCTCGGCCGCCTCAAGCCGCCGGAGTTCATTATTCTTGTCGACCACGGCCATCGGCTCCACAAACAGGGTGGCCCCGCTGGCCGACTGGTCATGCACCAGGCCGGGCACCTGACCGCGGAATTCAATCTTTACCGGGACCACGTAACGGCCCTCCCGGATGGTGATGATCGGTTCCTGGAGGTACTTCTGCTGCGCGGGCGAGCGGACCAGGCGCTCCAGACGCTCCCGCACCTGAAGGCGGCCCGCCTGGAGGCGGCGGCGCAAGTCGGCCAGACGGGCGGACGCCCCGTCGGCCACTTCCCCGCCGGGCAGGATGCTCTTCACCAACCGTTTTTCAAGCTCCGGGAACACAGGCATCGTGCCGGCCAGGCCGGCCAGCAGCGGGTAGCGTTCCCGGCGGTCGGTGAAGAATTTCTTTTGGGTCCGGATCGCACCCAGCGTTTGTCCGATCTGAAACAGGAGCCCCCCGTCCAGGACCTGACCCCGCGCCGCCCGGTGCACCGGTTCCCGGACGTCGTACCAGCCGCCGAAATCAGCGTTGGGTTCCAGCCGCAGGATATTGTGACCTTCCTCCGTTTCCGCCTGGAAACGGCGCACCACGTCAAGGTCCGCCGCGGGCCTCAATGCCGCCGCCCGTTCCCGCCCCAGGGCGGAGAGGGTCTGTCCGGCCAAACGCTCCAGGACCTTGTCAAATTCAAGCCGGCTCAGTGTTTTTTCGCACGCCACCGTCAACTCTTAGAGCACCCCGCGAAAATAGTGTCCGGTAGTCAGCCCTTGGGGACTCAGCCGCTCCAGGCGTTCCCGGTAGTAGGAAGGTATGCGCCAATCCGGGCCCCGGGTCCGGCAGAGATCGATGACTTCCCGGTAGATCCGGACCACGCCGTCGACGTAAGCGGCGTCGTGGGGCCGACCTTCCACCCGGAGCGCCGCCACTCCGCACCGGATCAGCTCCGGTACCTGGTCAACCACACAAAGGTCCTTGGCATTAAAGACGTGCATCCGGCAGTCGTGGTCCACGCCCATCGGAAACGAGAGGCCCAAACGGTCTTCGAGGGCAAAACGTCCGGAACGGCACGCCACCGAGCACCCGTTCCCATCCCCGGAGCCAAGCACCCCGCCCACAACGCAGTATTCGGAGACCAGCACCGGCAGGGCGCCGTGCACCAGGACCTCCACCGGAACCCGGGCCTTGCCCGTCATCTCCCGGATTTGTTCCAGGGTCAGTTCGGGGGACAGTGTCACCCCGGCGGCTCCCAGCCCGGCGCAAAGGGACACGGTCAAACTGTTGAAAATGTTCAGCGGGAAATCCGCCAGCACCCGCCGGTGCGCGCCGGCCATCCGGAAGACTCCCGGGTTTCCAGCCAGCACTCCGGACGCCCCGGCCGCCTCGGCCGCCTCCAGCAGGCGTTTCCAGCGGGGCTTTTCCCGGTCCCTCAGGATTCGGGGCAGCCACAGGAACAGGTCGGCGCCGTGCCGGCGGCACACCGCCGCCGCCTCACTGATCTCTTCCGTCCCGGGAAAACCGGGCGACCCCAGACCTTCCCCCGGAAAGTATACCACATCCGCCCCGGCCCCGGCAGCCGCCCGGACTCCGTCCAGCGCCCCTACGGTTACGGACAATAGGGTCGGCCTTGGGTCGGCCTGACGGTGACCGGCCGCGCGGGCCCGGAGATAAGGTTCAATCCGGTCCGCCAGGTCACAGGTGACCGGCACCGCCGGCCTGCTCCGGGCCGCTTTCGCCGCGGCCAGCAATTCCAGGGCTTCACGCCGGACCTCGTTGATGTCGCTTACGGGGAGCATGATCTCCCCTTCGATCCGGCATTCGAGTTCCCCCAGAACGAACGGGGTATTCCCCAACCGGTTGAGCTGCTTTTCAAGAAACGCCGCGGTGAGCGGCCGTTTCTCGGCCCGGACGGCCGCCACCTTGCCCCGCACTCCGGCCGAAATGCCTCCGGGGTCGGTGACCTTAAGCTCGAGGGGGACACCCTCGCGCACCCGGACTTCAAACCGCAGGGGGATACTTTTTATTTCCCGTCCCGAGGCGAAACTCTCCCGGGCCCGGCGTTCCAGCCGGGCATCCACCGTTTTGAAGACCCGGTCGCCCGACCCTACACGACCGCCCACGTGGATAGAAACCTCAATTCCTCCGGACGCCTCTTCCACCGGCCGGCCGTTCACCTTCATTTCCCGCACCGGTATCGATATCCGGCCGCCTTTGGTCACCCACACCTCAACGGTGTCCCCCAGCCGCAACGGCTCTTCCAGCGCGATTGCCGCCGCGCCCGTGTCCGGCTGGTAACGCAGGACCCGGCCCACAGCCAGACCCCGGTGACTCGGCCGCGTGTAAGCCATGAGCGCCCGGCCGACCCGGCCGGAACAATAGCCGGCCGTATAGCCGCGGCTGAAAACCTGGAGCAACTCCCGCCGCTCCTCGTCAGTGATTTCGAAAGCGTGAGCGGCTGCACGGTCCAGAAGCGTCCGGTACACCCGGACCACGGTGGCCACGTATTCCGGGCGGCGCATTCGCCCCTCGATTTTCAACCCGTCCACCCCGGCCCGGATCAATTCCGGAAGCCGGCCAGCGAGGTTCAGGTCCCGAGGGCTCAAGAGATAACGTCCCGGCGACTCCACGGCAACCGGCTCCCCGTCCCGGTGCAGCACATACGGGAGGCGGCAGGGCTGGGCGCACCGGCCCCGGTTGCCGCTCCGGGCCCCAACCAGGCTCGAGAAGAGACACTGCCCGGAATAGGAAACGCAGAGAGCTCCGTGGACGAAGACTTCCACCTCCATCCCGGTCTCCCGCTTCAGGCCGGCGATTTCGTCCAGGGTCAGTTCCCTGGCCAGCACCACGCGCCGGACACCCAGTTCCTTGAACAACTCAAGCGTGGGCCGGTTGTGCGCGGTGGTCTGGGTACTGGCGTGCACGGTCAGGCCCGGAATCAGGTCCGTAATCAGCCGCATCAGCCCCAGGTCCTGGACGATAACAGCGTCCACCCCGGTGTTGTACAAAAAACCGAGCAACCGGGCGGCATCCCCCAGTTCCCGGTCCGACACCAGGGTGTTTACGGTTACGTATACTTTCACATCCCGGACGTGGGCGTAGTCCACCGCCCGGGAGAGTTCCAGCGGTTCGAAGTTGGCCGCGGATTGGCGGGCGCTGAACGTGGTGGCGCCCAGGTAGACGGCATCGGCTCCGTTCTGGACGGCCGCCGTCAGCGAGTCCCAATTGCCGGCTGGGGCCAGCAGCTCCGGCCCGGGCATTTCTAAAACCTCCGTGTTCAGGATGTTTTTACTGTTCTGCCGCGCGGTTCACCCGCAGGAGGCCGGCGCAGGGCACGATTTCGATGCCGTGCCGGGCGAGTTCATCGAGGAATAGGTTCAAGCCCAGGGAATCACTGGCCATATGCCCGGCGACGACCACCTGGACGTGGTTTGTTTCCGCCTCCTTGCGGTGTTTCTCGCTGATGTGCATCACCACCAGGGTGCCCACCCCGGCGTTGGCCAACCGGGCGTAGGCGTCCTCCGAACCCCCGGTGCCGCCGGTCATGTCGACCACGATCTTGCCGGCGCGCCGTTCGGGGCTGCCGATCACGATCGTGGGCCCCGCATTCAGGCGTACGGCTTCCTTGTACTCGGGCAATTCCTTGAGGGTTTTCAGGAGGTCTTTCAAGGTTTCGGGCCGGCGTTCATCCAGGTACTTCTGGAGGAAATCGTTGACCAGGTTGTCGGTGGTGGTGTGCAGGCACATAAAAGGGATATCCAAGATCCGGGCCACGTCCACGGCCCGGTTGTGGTTCAGCGGCAGGATGCCCCGTTTCACCTCGCTGATCCGCGAAGCCAAGATTCCCTCGGCAATGTTGATGGGCACCCCCAGACGGGCCAGCACATCTTCCTGGAGGTGCATCACTTCGTGCAACGACGCCAACGCTTTGCCTTCCGGGTGGTGCGTGATCACCAGGTCGATTGAGCGGCCGCGTTCACGCAGGCGGTCGGCCAACAAAAGCTCCCCCACCTCCATATCCACCCCGGCCAGCACCAGGCGCACCGGCGTTTCGGGGTCGCCATACAAGATCCGGGTGTCCGAGTAGGGGTTCGTTAACCGCTCCTGATCGAACTCGTCGCGTTCCTCCTCTTTAAGCCCCGCAAAGCGCTCCCTTTCCCGGGCCAGGACTTTCTCCGCCCCTTCCAACCCCCGCGGGTCATGTTCCATGCCCCTTTTTACCGCCAAGGTGTATATCTCGCCGATGTTCATTCCTGAGAGTCTTCCTCCTTTCAGACTTCGGCACTCGAAACATAAGCCTAAGTTTTCCAGGGCCTTAAACCTAGTTTACCCAAAAACGCCGTCTTTTTGGATGACTGCAAACAAAAAAGGGGACCCGGCACGCCCCCTTTCCAATCCGTCGGCAAAGAAGGTTACTTCTTCTTCTTCCTTTCCTGATCTTCCCCCTCGATCATTTTCACCAGAGCGTCATAGCTCTCCTGGAGACGTTTCAACTCATCAGCCAGATTAACGGCGGCCAGAATCGCCGCCGTGGCGACCGGGATGCGGGCGTGGCGGTTACCGATGTCCCGGACCCTCTCGTCAACCTCCTGGGCAATACGGCGGATATAGTCCGGGGGCCTGTCCCCCCGAAGAATGTAACGTTCCCCAAAAATCTCAACCTCGACCCTGCTCGTAGGCCCGGCCATCGCATCTCCCCCCTTCGGTTCAGGGACTATACCCGCAACTGGGCGCCATACGTGTCTTCCAGGACCTGGATGATTTCGTTGAGGTGCGGGCCCACCTCTTCATCCGTCAGCGTACGGTCATCGGCCCGGAAAAGGAGGGAAAAGCCCAGGTTACGGAAACCCTCCCGGATTTGACGTCCTTCGTAAACGTCAAAAAGGTGCAGTTCCCGGAGCAACTCCCCACCCGCCCGCCGGATCAGGGCCGTCACCTCAAGGGCGGGGATTTCTTTCCCAATCACCACGGCCAGGTCGCGTTCCACGCCCGGGAAACGCGGCAGCGGGACAAAGATGGGCGTCTTCTTGTCCATGGCCAACACCAGGTCCAAATCAATCTCGGCGACTACCACGCCCGGGGGCAAGTCGTACGCCTCGAGCACCTCCGGGTGCAGCTCTCCGACAATGCCGAGGTCCGCTTCCCCGGCACGCAGGCGCGCGGTCCGCCCCGGGTGAAACGAAGGTTCATTCTGCTCCGCCGTAAAGACAAGCGGACCAAGACCGATTTCCCGGGCCAGGCTTTCCAGGACGCCCTTCAGGAAGAAGAAATCGAGCGGCTCGTGCCTTTTGCGCCAGCCGGCCGGCGTGCGCCCCATCAGCGCCGCGGCCAGCCGCAGGCTCTCCTCCGGCAAGGGCGCGTTATCGCGGGGACGGTAAACCCGACCGGTTTCGAACAGGGCGGCGTCGGTGTTCCGCCGTTGGTAGTTGCGGGCCAGAACGTCCAGCAGGCTGGGATAAAGCAGGGTGCGCATCTCGGTCTGTTCTTCGTTCAGGGGGTTTCGTAACCGCACCGTCCGGCAAAACTCAGAATTGCCGGGCAGCCGCAACCGGTCGAAAACCTTACGGTTGGTGAAGGTGTAGGTGACGACTTCGGTCAGCCCGCACGCCACCAGCAGTTGCTTGAGCCTGGACTCCAACACTTGCGCCCCGGTCCGAACTCCCGGGACGGTCTCACCGAAGGGCAGGCTCGCGGGTATCTGCTGGTAGCCGTGGATCCGGGCGAGTTCCTCAATCAGGTCTATCTCACGTGAAATGTCGGTCCGGTGGGACGGAACGCGCACCAGGAACTTGCCTTCGGATATCCGCGGGGCGAATTCGAGCCGTTCCAAAATGTCCCGGGTGGTCTTGGCCGGCACAGCCAGGCCCAGTATCTCCTCCACGCGTTCCGGCCGCACAATAATTGTCCGGGGCGCATAGGGTTCCGGGTAAACGTCAACGGCACCCGCCGCGGCACGGCCGGCGCCGATGGCCTGCATGAGTTCCAACGCCCGGTCGGCCGCCGTCAGGCACCCTTCCGGGTCAACCCCCTTTTCAAAGCGCGTGGCGGCCTCCGAGCGCAAACCGAGCGCGCGGGAAGTCCGCCGGATACTGACCGGATTAAAATAGGCCGACTCCAATAGGACCCGCTTGGTGTCCGCAGTCACCTCCGAGTCCAGACCGCCCATAACGCCGGCGATGCCGATGACCGTCCGGGGGTCGGTGATCAAAAGCATGTCCGGAGCCAGGCTCCGCTCGTTGCCGTCCAAGGTTGCCAGCGTCTCCCCGGCACGGGCCCGGCGCACAATGACGTGGGCGTTATGCACGGCGTCGTAATCAAAAGCATGCTGAGGCTGTCCCCGCTCCAGCATTACGTAGTTGGTGACGTCCACGATATTGCTGATCGGCCTTAGACCGGCCGTAAACAGCCGGGTCTGCATCCAAAGCGGGGAGGGTCCGACCCGGACGTCGACCAGCACCCGGGCCACGTAGCGGCCGCAGAGGTGCGGATCTTCGATGTCCACCCGGGCCATGCGCGCGGCCTGAAGGTCCAGTTCCGGAAAGGCCGGTTTTCTGCGTTTCAGGGGTGTTGCCAGCAGGGTGGCCGCCTCCCGGGCCACACCGAACACCGACAGGCAGTCGCCCCGGTTAGGGGTCAGGTCCAGTTCCAGAATCTCGTCGTCCAATCCCAGAACGGGGCCCGCGTCCACACCTACCGGGGTATCCGGGGGCAGGATCAGAATGCCTTCGTGGTCGTCACCGATGCCCAGTTCGTCGGCGGCACACATCATCCCCCGGGATTCCACACCCCGGAATTTGGCCCGCCTGATAGTCAAATCACCGGCCAGGACCGCCCCCAGCGGGGCTACCGGGACGACATCACCGACCTTGAAGTTCGCAGCACCCGTAACGATCTGCAGGGTTTCCCCGCCGATGTCCACCAAGGCGATCAGAAGCCGGTCGGCGTTGGGGTGCGGCTGCACCTCCGCCACCTTGCCGGTGACCACGCCCGAAACGCCCGCACTAGGTTTGTCAATCCGGTCGACGGCCACTCCGGCTAAAGTCAGGCGGTCGGCCAACTCCGCCGTGGTCACCGGGATATCCACAAATTCCTTGAGCCAATTGACCGAAACCCGCACGCGGGCATAAACCTCCTTGTCGGATACCAAAACTCTAGAATTGATTCAAAAAACGAAGGTCGTTGTCGAAGAAAAGACGGATGTTGTCGATACCATATTTGAGCATAGCCACCCGCTCAATACCCATCCCGAACGCGAAACCGTTCACCTTCTCGGCATCGTAGCCCGCTACCTCCAGCACCCGGGGATGGATCATCCCCGCACCAAGAATCTCAAGCCAGCCGGTGTGGGAACACACACGGCACCCATCGCCCCCGCAGATCACACACGAAATGTCCACCTCGGCGCTCGGTTCGGTGAAGGGGAAAAAGCTCGGCCGGAAACGCATCCGGCGTTCACCGAACATCTCCCGCACGAAGTGGACCAGCGTCCCCTTCAGATCACCCAAGGTAATGCGGGTGTCTACCGCGAACCCCTCAACCTGGTTAAACATCGGGGAGTGGGTGGCGTCGTCGTCTTCCCGGTACACTTTGCCGGGCGCAATAATTCGGACCGGAACCCGCGGTGCCGTCTTCTCAAAGGTCCGGACCTGTACCGGTGAGGTATGGGTCCTAAGCAGCACCTCGTCGGTGATGAAGAAGGTGTCCTGCATATCGCGCGCCGGGTGGTCTTTGGGGAAATTGAGCGCCTCGAAATTGTAATATTCCAGCTCGACCTCCGGCCCCTCCACGATCTGGTAGCCAAGACCCAGAAAGATATTCTCTATTTCGATACGCACTCTGGTCAAGGGATGTATACCGCCCAAGTGAGGAAGCACTCCGGGCAAAGTGACGTCGATCCGCTCGGCCGCCAGCCTGGCCGCCTTTTCCTCCTGTTTCAAAAAGGCGCTTCTTACGGCGAGGGCCTGTTCGAGGCGTTCCTTTGATTCGTTGGCCAACTTGCCCACCACCGGGCGCTCGGCGGCTGACAGCGAACCCATGCCCCTTAAGACCTGGGTCAGGACGCCCTTTTTCCCCAGGTACCTGATGCGCGCCTCTTCGACAGCCTCTACGCTGGAAGCACCCGCGATCACTCTTTCAGCTTCCTCGACAACCTCGGCCAGCTTTTCGCGCATTGCGCTACTCCAATCCCCCTTCAAATACTCTCTTTCTAGTTTAACCCTGAAAATTCCTTTTGTGCGCCCGCCCAAAATAAAAAATCGTCCCAATGAGGAACTTTTTGGACGAGAACAAGGGAAACCTATGTCTACTGGAGGGCCAACCTCCGATAAATCATATAGGCCCTTATCGAGCCGGTGGTTTCAAAAAGCCTCCAAAAAAATTCGGCGGTCAAATGCATCAGGTCCCACACCTTTCACAATTCTTTTTTGGAAGCCTTTCGCCGTGAGTATATCATAAGCTCAAGGCAAAGACAAGGAAGATTTGAGCCTCTGCCGCACTGCTTCATAGATGAAAAGCGAGGCGGCAACGCCCACGTTCAGAGACTCGGCCTGGCCGGGCATGGGTATGGCCACCACCCGGTCGGCGGCAGCATGGAGCATTTCCCCGCAGCCCCGGGCCTCGTTGCCCATGAAAAGCGCGGTGGGCCGGCTGAAGTCGCACTCGTAGAGTGAGTATTCGCCGCGGGGGTCGGCCACGAACTTCTGAACGCCGGCGCCGGTGAAGAATTCCACGACCGTTGACGCAGCCAGATCCGCAAAAGCCGGCAGGTGAAACAACGCTCCCGCCGAGGCCCTCACGACTTTCGGGTGAAATAGATCGACGGTGCCCTCGAGGGTGATGACGCCCTGGAGTTCACACGCGTCGGCCGTCCTGATGATCGTGCCCAGATTTCCGGGATCTTGAAGACCGTCCAGCACGATCACCAACGGGGTGCCCCGGCCCTGCAGCAGGACGTCAAGTGAGTGTTCCGGCTTGGCAATCAGTGCCAATGCCCCCTGAGGCGTCTTAGTGTCGGCCACCGCGGCCAGCACCTGTTTTTCACATTCCCAGAGTTCGATGGTGCCGGTGGCGTGAGCTTTATCCAGCAGCGCCACACCGCGCGGGTGGCGGAGCACATCCGGAGTATAGAGCAGCATGCGCACCTCCCAGCCGGCTTGCAAGGCTTCTTCAATCACCTTGAAACCCTCGGCCAAAAAGCCGTTTTCCTGGTCCCGGTGCTTCTTTTCGTGAAACTTTTTCAGGTACTTGACGCGCTCGTTGGACCGTGAGGTAATCCGCACCTAATCCCCTCCCAGTTGCTCCAAGCGCTCATTCCGTCCGATGGCCACCAGTACGTCTCCCTCCCGGATTACTTCCCGGGCCCCGGGGGCGATCAGTATTTCGGCCCCCCGCCGAATCGCCAGAATACTTACGCCGAACTTTCCTCTGACCCCGGCCTCCAGAAGACTTTTGCCCACGAATTCCTTCGGGGTCACCAGCTCGGCGATGCTGAAGTCGGGGGAAAGGTCGATATGGTCCAGCAGGTTCTTCGATACCAGGCTGCGGGCGGCACGTACGCCCATGTCTCGTTCCGGGAAAACTACTTTGTCGGCCCCGACCCGGGCCAGCACCCGCCCATGAAGCTCGGTGTTGGCCTTGGCCACCACTGTCTTTACACCCATCTCTTTGAGCATGACCGTAGTCAGGATACTGGCCTGCATATCGTGTCCGATCGCCACGATCACCACGTCAAAGTTACGCATTCCCAAGGCCTTCAGGGAATCGTCGTCCAGAGCGTCGGCCTGCACGGCGTGGGTCACCCGGTCCACGATTTGTTCTACTTTCTGCTCGTCGGTGTCGACGGCCAGCACATCGTAGCCCATTCTGGCCAGTGTGGCGGCCACGCTCGATCCGAAACGCCCCAAGCCGATTACGGCGAATTGTTTCATTCTTAACCCGCCTGTCTTAATTTACTACAGAAAAAAGAAGGCACGGCCGCTTAAATACCTTGCGCCATGCCGCTTGGGTTTTCACTGCTTTCTACTTGCTTTCCAGCTGGGACTTGGCCATCTGGACCAATTGACCGAAGGCCGCCTGGTCCTTCACGGCCAGTTCCGCCAGCACTTTGCGGTTGATTTCCACTCCCGCCCGGCGCAGCCCCTCGATGAAGCGGTTGTAGGACATTCCGTTCAGGCGGGCCGCGGCGTTGATTCTGGTGATCCACAGCCGGCGGAAATCGCGTTTCTTGGCGCGCCGGTCCCGGTAGGCGTACAGCAGGGAGCGCATCACCTGCTGGTTCGCTACTCGATAAAGCTTACTCTTCGCTCCCCAGTAACCCTTGGCGAGCTTTAACACTTTCTTGTGCCGTTTTCTGGCCACTACGGCGCTTTTTACACGTGGCATTGTCTAATGGCCTCCTTCGCCGGTCTTTAGTAAGGAATCATTGCTCTTAGTTTCCGGACGTCACCGGTGCTCAGGACGAACTTCTTGCGCAACCGGCGCTTCCTCTTGGCGGTTTTTTTCTCCAGAATGTGACTCAAAAAAGCGTGCTTGGCCCGGAATTTGCCGGTGCCGGTTTTCTTGAAACGCTTGGCAGCCCCGCGATGGGTCTTGATCTTCGGCAAGGTGGCCACACTCCTTTCATTGCTGATTCTGCCTCGGGGCCAAGATCATAATCATGTTACGGCCTTCCAGTTTCGGAGCCCTTTCAATGATGGCCAACTCCTCGACCTGTTCAGCCAGCTTTTTTAGAAGCTGCTGCCCCAGGTGCGGGTGGACGATTTCCCTTCCCCGGAAGATAAGGGTTACTTTAACCTTGTCACCGTCCTTCAGGAAGCGGACCGCGTTCCGGGCCTTGGTCTGGAAGTCGTGATCCTCGATCCCCGGACGGAGCTTGACTTCCTTGATCGTGATAATCCGCTGTCTCTTGCGGGCTTCCTTGTCCCGCTTGCTTTGCTCGTACTTGTGCCTGCCGAAGTCCATTATTCGGCAAACAACCGGCCTGGCCTGTGAAGCGACCTCAACAAGGTCCAGACCTTTCTCCTCGGCCAGACGTAGCGCGTCTCGCAGGGGCATGATCCCCAACTGGGCCCCGTCAGAATCAATGACCCTGACTTCGCGGGCCCTGATTTCCAGATTCACGCGTTGGTCCTTGGAAATGACCTTTACACCTCCTGAAATTCCGTAAAAAAGAGCGGGCAACCACCCGCTGAAAGAGCGCACCAACGCCTCCGGCCCGGAGTAACCTCAGGCGACTGAACCGTCGTGAGGTGAGAAGCGGGTTGGCTTCTACTTACTTGCAACTTTTGTCATTAATTACAGGAGGAATCATAGCACGGTCAATGGGGCCCAGTCAAGGGATTTTCCGCAAACGACGGCTGTTTTTCCTCACTATTCAGGTTTTTTGCGCATCCATCCAGACCTAGCGGGCTCGGCTTTCGATCTCCCGGACCAGCCGGCCGGTAAAATCGTTCAACGCCATTGAGCCCAGATCGCCCGCGGAACGGTGCCGGACGGCCACCGTCCCCGATTCGGCCTCGCGGTCACCGGTGACCAGCATGTACGGGACTTTCAAGACTTGGGCCTCACGGATTTTGTAGCCCACCTTCTCATTGCGCCCGTCGAACTCGGCCCGTACCCCGGCCCGCAGCAAGGTTTCGGTCACCTCCCGGGCGTAGGGGGCGTGCCGGTCGGTGATCGGCAGCACCCGCGCCTGCACCGGCGCCAGCCACACCGGGAACGCCCCGGCGAAATGCTCGGTCAGGATGGCGATGAACCGCTCCATACTGCCGTAAATGACCCGGTGGATCACCACCGGGCGATGGCGCTGCCCGTCCTCGCCGACGTACTCGAGTTCGAACTTCTCCGGCATTTGAAAGTCCACCTGAATGGTCCCGCACTGCCAGGTGCGTCCGAGGCAGTCCCGCAGGTGAAAATCTATTTTCGGCCCGTAGAAGGCGCCGTCACCCTCATTGACCTTGTAGTTGACCTCCTTTTGCGCCAGCGCGCGCACAAGCGCCCCGGTGGCGGACTCCCACATTTCGTCCGCACCCATGGACTTCTCCGGCCTGGTGGACAGCTCCACGTGATAGTCAAACCCGAAGACCTGCCGGTAAAAATACTCCGTCAGGTCCATGATGCGGACGATCTCCTCCTCCACCTGCTCCGGCCGGCAGAAGATGTGGGCGTCGTCCTGGGTGAAACAGCGCGCCCGCATCAGCCCGTGCAAAACGCCGGACATTTCGTGGCGGTGGACCAGCCCCAGTTCGCCGAGCCTGACCGGCAGTTCCCGGTAGCTTTTAAGCCTGCTCCGGTAAACCAGGATCCCGCCGGGGCAGTTCATCGGTTTCACCGCGTACTTCTCCTCGTCGATGGTGGTGAAATACATGTTCTCCCGGTAGTGCTCCCAGTGCCCGGAGTGCTCCCAGAGTTCCCGGCGCAGGATGATCGGCGTGCGGATTTCCAGGTAACCTTTCTGCGCATGCTCTTCCCGCCAGAAACGCTCCAGTTCGTTGCGCAGCACCATCCCCCGGGGGTGGAAAAACGGAAACCCCGGGCCGGCGTCGTGAAAGCTGAAAAGGTCCAGTTCCGCCCCCAGGCGGCGGTGGTCGCGCCGCTTGGCTTCCTCCAGCCGGAACAGGTGCTCTTTCAAAAGGGCCGCCTTGGGGAACGAGGTGCCGTAGATGCGCTGCAGCATCTTGTTCCGCTCGTCCCCCCGCCAGTAGGCGCCGGCCACATTGAGCAGCTTCACCGCCTTGATCCGCCCCGTGGACGGCAGGTGCGGCCCGGCGCAAAGGTCGGTGAACTCACCCTGGCGGTAGAAGGAAATCACCGCGTCCGGCGCCAGGCCGGAGATCAACTCCACTTTGCAATCCTCACCCTCCCCGCGGACCAACTCCAGGGCCTCGTCCCGCGGCAGTTCAAAACGTTCGATGGGCAGATCGGCGGCGATGATCTTCTCCATCTCACTTTCGATGCGCTCCAGATCCTCGGGCGTGAAGGCCCGGGACACGTCGAAATCGTAATAGAAACCGTCGGCGATGGCCGGGCCGATCGCCAACCGGGCGTCCGGAAAGAGCCGCTTCACCGCCTGGGCCAAAACGTGCGACGTGCTGTGGCGGTAAACGAGGCGGGCTTCCTCATCCTCGAAAGTGAGGAATTCCAGCGCGGCGTCCTCCGCCAGGGGCTGGTTCAGCCCCCACAGCCGCCCGTTCACCCGGGCCGCCACGGCATCTTTCGCCAGGCGGGGCGCGATGTCCCGGGCCACCTCCGCCGGGGTGACGCCCTCGGGATACTCGACCACTTTTCCGTCCTTGAGCGTAATGTTCATTCAGCGGTCCTCCCAGATTCCAAAATAATCCCCGTTGTCGAAAAACCGCGAACGGGTGCTCCAAAACAAAAACCCCCGCCCCTCAGGGACGGGAGTCATTTCCCGCGGTTCCACCCTGCTTGGAAGCCGTATGGCGGCTTCCCGCTTCAGGCGCAGGTAACGGCTGCGGCCGGCCCGGCTCCTCACCGGGCAACTCCGGGGTGGTCTTCGGCCGGCCGTCGCCTGGATGTGCTTACAGCCCGGGGCACATCCTCTCTGTAAGGTCGGCGGGCCTACTCGCCCTTTCAATGTATTTTCTATGACCGGTTGTTCTCTATTCTGGCGAAATTATATGGGATCAAGGTCATAAAGTCAACGGCAAAATGGGAATGGAAAGGATTCTACACTTGCACTTGTATCCTAATCATTATACAATGTATTGTAAAAGAATACGCGGAGGTGGGTGATGACGTCCAAGGTACATGGCTGTTACATCCCGCAACATCGTGCTCAGCACTTCGCCAAGCGCGCTTCGCCGCTGGAAGTACACGAAGTCCTGGAAAACAAAGATTCCCCTCCGCTCTGGGTCAAGACCAAATCCCTTGGGCGTTCACCAGCATACTTGGTCTACGGTCGGTCGGCAGAAGGAAGATACCTGCTCATTCCGGTCATTATCCTCCAAGAACCACCGTTGAACAATATGTTTATGCCGGTAACGGTCAGGGACATGACTACCAGGGAGAGAAACTACTACAACAAAACCAATCGGAAAGGTGGTTAACAGCATGTCCAGGAAGAAACTGCCCGAATTCAATACCATTGAGGAGATGGCGGCCTTTTGGGATGCCCATGACTCCACGGAGTTCGAAGAAGGAACGATTGAAACCGTTGAATATTCACCCAAGAGCCTGGTACAGACCGTACGGTTTGAAGCAGGAGATATGCTGGCCATCAGCCGGGCAGCCCGTCGTCTCGGCGTGGATCGCTCGACATTCATCCGCATGGCCGTCAAGCAGTTCCTCGAAAACCACTCCCCCAAATAGCAATCACCCTGCGGTTATTAGGAGAAAAAACGGCGGTTACTTGCCGGATTGAGGTTCAAATCACTCCCGCCGCAGGGCCTCGATCGGGTTTAAGCTGCCCATAGGAATCCTGTAAAATCAAGACTTTTAAGGCAAGCAAAAGTGACGTGCCACTGCATTGTGCCATTATCTGGATAGCCCGTTTCGCTAATTGACCGGTGCCCCCCCGATGCGGATAGGTGACTTGCCGGGCGTATAAGTAATCCAGCACATCGTCTTTATCATACTTTCATACTAAGTCAGGATAGTTTCTTAGATGTGCTTCACAGGGTCCGCCGCTCCTCTTTTTGTCAACCCAAAACTGAGCCACTTTCAACATACCAGTTACATTTATTTTTCCAACCTGGCGTATATCTCCGCAAACCGGGCGGCTGACTGCTTAAACGCAGCCAGGACGCGGGGGTCAAAATGAGCAGGCATCGTCCTGCCGTCGCCTTCAGTAATGATCTGCACGGCCTGATCGTGGTCCATTGCCGGTTTGTAAGGGCGCCGGCTCCTTAAGGCGTCATATTGGTCAACCAGATTTAATATTCTACCCTCCAGTGGAATCTGCTCTCCTTTCAATCCGCTGGGATAGCCGCTTCCATCCCATCGTTCATGATGCGAGAGGGCTATCAAGGCACCTGTCTTTAGCCTATGGTGTTCACCGATAATTTTTGCACCGAAAATAGTGTGTTTTTTTATCCCGGCGAATTCTTCTTTGGTCAGCCGACCGGGTTTTCTTAAGATATCCGGATGAATATGAATTTTGCCCACATCATGCAAAGGCGCTTGAACCCTCATCGCCGTGACAAATTTTTCATTCATGTTGAGCTCCTCTGCGATCACGGCGCTGTATTCGCCCACCCTTATAATGTGATTTCCGGTATCCTCATCATTAGCTTCAGCGGCTCGCGCCAGCGCCTGCACGGTATAGACAAACGCATTCTCCGTATCTTTGATTTGCGCTGATAAAGACCTCAGAAAAAGTATCTGCATCACCAGATTTTCCAAAACAGTAAGATCATAACGAGTGATCTCCCGGTCGTAATTGAGCGCCAAAAGGCAAAGGTCATTGTCGATGTGAAAAACCACATTTTCCAGTGCTATATCGATCGTCTGCATTTTATCGCCAAATTGCTTAAATTCCGGTTTGGCCATATCCTCCCGGCTATAAAACCCGGTTTTCCCCATATTTGTTTTAAAGAAAGCTATTTCGCGATCAATATCAATCTCCAGGACCGATCTTTTAAGCACGCTGTAGACTGACTGATAAATAAACCATTGCCAACCGCCGTTAAATCCAGAAATGCTCATCAGCATAATGACGGGCTTTCCGAAACCGAAACCGCTGTCATCCTTATTGATAATCTGATTTACCAGCCCGTCAATTGCATTTAATTGATCAAAACTCAGGGGATTGAATCTCTTAACGACCACCTCGCCAAACTCGGTCAGAGAGTTGATGCTGCTGTAAGCATACAGTAAGCTGTCGTTCAACGACTTTACCTTCAAGAGCATCCTTATTCTGGCCAAGACCTCCGCATAATCAAAAGGTTTTGAAATAAAGTCATCCGCACCTGCCTCAATCCCTTTGATGCGTGATTCTTTTGCCGTCAAGGCCGTAAGTATAATAACCGGCAGATGGCGATATTTCTCGCTCTCTTTAATCATGGCGCACAGCTCAAAGCCGTTTATCCCCGGCATCATTACATCAAGAAGAATGAGGTCTATCTGTTGTTCAGCGATTTTGTCCCAAGCGCTGGCACCATCTTGTGCCAAGATTACCTCATAACCTGAAGGAACGAGAATGGATTCGAGCAGTTTAAGGTTTACAAGTTCGTCATCAACGCACAAAATTTTAGGCTTGTTAGGCATGAAATCCTCCACGGGCAATTTAGTTATTGTCAAGGGTTTAAGTGCTATTGTCCGTGAAAATTTGTTTGATCAGTTTAGGCAGCTCTCTTGTATCTATCGGCTTTGAGATGTAATGATCGAACCCGGCCGCTAAAAGTTTTTCCTTGTCGCCCTTCATGGCAAAAGAAGTAAGCGCCACAACTTTAATGTTCCTGGTTTCATCGCTCTCTTTTAATATCTTCAGGACGGTTAATCCATCCATAACCGGTATTTGAATATCCAGGAGAATAAGGTCGGGAAGATGCTCTTTGGCCAGAGAGATGCCTTCTGCGCCATCTTTGGCTTCAATCGTGTCATAACCGTGGTAATGCAACAGATCTTTTAACAGGGTTCTGTTTTTCCCATTATCCTCAACGATTAAAATCTTCATCAGCAAATATCACCTCTCAGTTATAACACCAAGTAAGCATTGCTGATCCTTTAACCCGCTTGCTTAAGCGGAAGGGTAAGGGTAAACGTGCTGCCCCGGCCGAATTCGCTTTCAACCCAGATCATACCGTTATGAAGCTCAACGAGCTTTTTAGTCAGGGCCAGCCCCAGACCTGTTCCTTCATATTTTTTATTATACGATGATTCAAGTTGCGAAAAAGGCTTGAAAAGCTTGTTCTGATCCTCAGGTTTAATCCCGATCCCGGTATCGGAAACCGCGATTTCTATAAATTCCCTGTAAGGCAGAGCGGAACCATCCTCCGCCATTGATAAGCCAACCATTGCTGTTGAAGAGAGCCTGGCGGTAACAGAGACAGCACCACCAGCGGGTGTAAATTTTACGGCGTTGCTCAAGAGATTAAGCAGTATCTGCTTGAACTTTCTCTTGTCAGCTTCCAGCTCCCGGACGGCCTGCGGTTCTATAGCTATCTTCAGTTGAATATTCTGTTCCCGGCATATTTCCACAAACTGGGCGGCTGCCTCCTCCAGCGCCTCCCTGACTGGAAAGCTGGTTAATTCCAATTCAATCTTACCCGCCTCCACCTTGGAAAGGTCGAGGATATCGTTGATGAGAGATAATAGGTGGGTGCCGCTGGTCAGGATATAGCCGACATATTCTTTTTGCTTTTTGTTTAGCTCCCCCGCAAAACCATCCTCCAGAATCTGTGAAAAACCGATGATGGAGTTCATCGGGGTCCTCAGTTCATGGGACATATTGGCTAGAAATCTGGATTTCGCCGTTGACGCATCGGCGAGTTGTTGGTTCAGCGCTTCCATCTCCTCGTTTATACGGGCTAATTGATTATTTTTGGCAAAAACCTCCGTTGTTTTTTGATGCAATTTTAACGCGATCTCTTTTTCCGATTCCAGCAGCAACGACCAGCGATATCCAAAATAACCGCCCGCTAAAAGCAAAAATAAAGTGACCGCAGCCATCCATTTTAACATTAGTATAAGTGGCGCCATGGCTACCCTCGTTGGAACATCAACGACAACCCCCCAACCATACTCGCCGATCGGGCGATAGGAGGTAAATACCGGTTCGTTTGTCTCAATATCTACAGTTTCCTCAAACCCGCTTTGCCCTTGCATCAGTTTCCGGACCACAGGTCGGGCGGAAAGGTCTTCGGGGTCTATGATTTTGCCTCCTGTTAAAGAACTGTAAACCAAACGACCTTTACGGTCGACGACGATGATGCGACCTTCAGGGATAATTATACCATCCAGCAGTCTGGTGAAATAGTCGGCTTTTGGCTGCATGGTCAGCACGCCTAACGGGACGCCTTCCAGCTTGAGCGGGACAGCGATGGAAAAAACATAGCGCCTTGGCTCTGTTGTTCTCAGAAAAAACTCTGAAACATAAGGCGACCAGTGTTTCGTCACGCCCAGGAAATAGTCCCGGTGCGAAAAGTCCATCCCGATTGTTTCGGGAATAAACGGATAGTTGGCGATCTGAAGCCCCTGTGCGTTGACAATGGTAGCTTTGTCCATGTGCTCCATATTGTCAATTAAATGCTCCAGGTGCCTATTCATCCAGTCCGTATCGCCCTGCTGAATCATCGCCAACAGATGCGGTCTGGTGGCAAATACTTGCGCTGCGGCAATATCACGGGCCATACTGATTTCTATACGTTCTTCGACATTCGTGACGGTCATATAAATTTTATTGGTCAGCAATTGGCCAACATTATCCGCTAATGTAAAATTAAAAAATCCGGCCAGCGCTAAGAGAGGAATGCTCGGAATAAGCAGACCAATAAGGACAATTCTAAGTTTCGATTTCAAGATCCATTTGGTTAATTTAACCACGGCAGCCTTCCTCTGCTCCAAAGGAATTCAAAAAAGACTCTCGCTGCTAATCAGCTCCAATCTTTGGCCGCATCCGGACGTGCTCGTCATAGTCGTTTAAAATTGCGGCCAAAGCTTCCGCCGCTCTTGGGTTACCAAGTCAACCAGGGGCAAAAGCCGCTTCCCGGCGTACCAACCGATCTTTACCTTTCAGCAAGCATGACCTACTGGTGTCCATTAACAATTTTCAACAAAATGACCAAAATCCTCTAACCCGACTTTGACGCCCGACGCGTGAAACTCTGTGAGACCCTTATGAACTGGGTATTTATACTTTTACTTTGTTACTTGCCGGATCGAGGGTGAAGAGTTTGCTTGATTTTGTCAGGTGCCTGACTTTTGAATTGTAGCGAATTCTGGATTCTAAACTCTTTCCCTAAATCACCGGCGTGCCGAACACCCGGGCCAGATACAGAAAAAGCACCTGGACCAGGCCGATCAGGAAGCCCAAAACCCCGCCCAGCACCGTGATGTGCTTGATCTCTTTGGAAGCCACCCGGAAGATGATTTTTTCCAGGGCTTCCAAGGGAAACGAATTCATCCGGTCTTCTATAATCCGGGCGATCTTGATCTCCTCCCGGGCCGCCTGGGTCACCTCGTCGGCCAGCCAGTCAATAATGTCCGGCACCCGGTCTTCCACCATGTCGGCCAGGGTATCGGCCAGCGCCTTCTTCACGGACCCCGGGATTATCCCGGGAGTGCGGGCCATCACCGCTTCGTGGACCGCGTCGCTGACCGCGAGAGACAGGCGTTTCGTCATTTCCTCAGTATGGACCTGCGCCACCAGGTCGTCAAAGGAAAGCAGTTCGGCTTCAACCGTCTCGCCGATGCTGCGGGCCAAATCCTGGCGTCTCTTGGGCAGGAGCCCCTGAATGGTGATCGGCAGGAAAGGGATCTTGTAGGGCCGGTACGGACGGAACAGAAGCCACACGGCAATGAGATTGGTCCCCCACCCGATCAGCGCCCCAACCAGCGGCAGTGTCAACGCGTATAGGAAGAACAAACAGCATACACCCTTGCGGAAGCGGCCTCGGAGTGGCTAGAATATACCAGATTTCGGGCATATGCGCAAGGACGGGCCGTGAGGCACAGGACTGACGCGTGAAAAATAGCCGCAACTCCGGGGGAAATTATCTCGCACCAGTCCCTGGAAACCTTGGTATGGCTCTCGTTATAAAGGCCACGGGTCGGTCTTGCGTCAGGCCTGGTTCCGGGCCGGGCAGTACCTGCACCCGGCGCAACGGCGCAGGGCCCCGGGGAACACCTCGGTCAGCGTATTGTAGGTGGCCGCCATGCACTTGCCGTGCAGGGTGACCTGGCGGGGAGCCAGGGTCACCAGGGCTGAAATCAGAAGATCTTCCTGCCGGACCTCGTCGTCTGCCGCACCCGGCGCCGAATCCACGCTTTTGGCCACCACCTGCATAGACCGGTCATAAATCTGAAAACGATTTCCCGACATCATCACCACGTGCACCAGGTCCATCGGTTCTTCCCGCCGTTCTACAAATTGCCGGAGCACGCCGATGAACTCGCGGTTTTCCTGTTCCAGCAAAAGGTCGTCCAGAATCCGGCCCGCGGCTTTCCCGACATAGTCGATAAAATCCGGCATCCGGAAGTTGACGAAGCCGTCGACGTCCAACCGGATGTTGTCTTCCAGGTAAGACACCAGGCGGTGCATGCACTCGTGCCGGTAGCCGTCGAAAAGGGACCGGTCCTCTTTCAGGCGGGCGCGGACCATCTCCCAGTCCCGGTCATTCGTCCAACCGGTGCTGATCAAGAGCCGGCGGCCGACGTAATAGTCCCACTCCTGGATCACGAACACCGTCACCGCATTGGCGATCGCCTGCCGGAAACCTCTGCGGTCCCGCCGGCCGAAAAGCCGGGGCTCATTCATCCGGCAGCGGAAAACGCCGGGGGGCCGTTCCCTGAAAGCCACCCGCATCCCCTTGCCTCTCAGGATGCGGAGTTCCCGCTTTAAAAGAGTGTGCATAAGAGCGGCGTGGTGTTCCTGCGTGGAGACATAGACGTCCAACGGACCGGCCCCCTTTTCCCGGTATTTTAATAGCAAGTGTAGGCCGCAACACTATACAATATGCCCGGAAGGAAAAGGGGTTAAAAACAAGTAAAAGGGAAACCGGGCACCGGCCGCGAATACAATGAGTCAATTGTACCGGAAACGGAGGCCGGTTTTTTTGTTGCGTGGCGTATATATCGTCGATGCCGACAACACCCTGTGGGATACGAACGCGGTGTTTCTGGGCGCTCAACTTAAGATGGCCGCCAACCTGCGGGACAGCGGGTGCAGCCTGGAGACCGCGGCGGCCCTGGATTTGCTGCGCGCGCTTGATTTTCGTCTCGCCCTGGCGCTCGATGACTTCGAGTATGACTATACGCGGTTGGCTTTAGCGCTGCTGCTGGTCGACCGCGGCCGGCCGCACGACGAGGCGGTCCGCCTGGCGGCGGCCGCGGCACCGCCGGCGCTGGAATGGGACCAGAGCCAACCGGCAGGGACGGCCTTTTACGCGCACCTTCAAGCGCACTGCCCCCCGCTTTTCTTTGGGGTCACCGAAACCCTGGCCAAGCTCCGGAGCGAAGGGAACACTTTGGTGCTGCATTCCGAGGGCCGGGAACAACGCATTGCCCGGACGCTGGCGGCACATGATCTTGGTCCGTTTTTTCACCATAACGTCCTGGAACGCAAAAGTCAGGACTCCTTCCGGCGGGCCAGGCAGGCCGGGGAGGCCTCTTTCGCGCAAGCCAGGGGCCGGAGCCCGGACCACTGCGTGGTGGTCGGCGACTCGCCCAAGCGCGACATCCGTTTCGGCAACATCATCGGGGCGACCACCGTCTTCAAGCCCGGGGGGTGGCTGGGAACCGAACTGCCTGACGACCCGCTGCTCACCCCGGACTACACCATCAGTTGTTTCACCGAACTGCTGGGGCTCGGGAGCAGATAATAAGGGCTTCCTGGACGGAAGCCCTCTGGTGATTCGCTTTAGCTCGGGAAGCCCCGGAATCAGGCGATTTCGCCCAGGTAGGCGGAACGGACCTTCGGGTCGTTCTGGATAGTCCGGCAGTCCCCGGACATCAGCACCCGCCCGGTTTCCAACACATAGGCCCGGTGCGCGATCTGGAAAGCCATATAGGCGTTCTGCTCCACCAGAAGAATGGTCGTGCCCTTCTGGTTGATGGTCCGGATGATTGAGAAGATCTCCTCCGTCAAGATCGGTGAAAGCCCCATCGACGGTTCATCCAACAGCAGGAGGCGGGGGTTGGCCATTAATCCCCGCCCGATGGCCAGCATCTGCTGTTCGCCGCCGGAAAGCGTCCCGCCCAACTGCTTCTCCCGTTCCTTAAGACGGGGGAAGCGGGTGAACACTTCCTCCAGCGTGTCCGCGATCCCGGCCCGGTCCGTTCGCGAGTAGGCGCCCATCATCAGGTTCTCGCGTACCGTAAAAGTACCGATGATCTTCCGCCCTTCAGGCACGTGGATCAGACCCTTGCCTACGATTACGTGCGGCCTAAGGCTGGTGATTATTTCATCCTGGAACACTATTTCGCCGCTTTTCGCTTTGATCAAACCCGAAATGGTGCGCAGGGTCGTGCTCTTGCCGGCGCCGTTCGCCCCGATCAGGGTGACGATCTCTCCTTCCCGCACTTCGAAGGAGATGTCCTGGATGGCCTGAATAGCCCCATAAAAGACACTGAGGTTTCGCACCGCAAGCATCAAGCCACCACCCCTCTGCCCAGATAGGCGCTCAATACTTTCGGGTCCTCACGCACCTCGTGGGGCAAACCCTGGGCGATGGTGACGCCGAAATCCATGACCACCAGCCGCTCGCACAGGTTCATGACCAGGCCCATCTGGTGCTCAATCAACAGAATGGTCACGTCAAACCTTTCCTTCACGAATTTGACCAATTCGACCAACTCGCGCACTTCCGACGGGTTCATCCCCGCCGCGGGCTCGTCCAGCAAAAGGAGTCTCGGTTTGCAGGCCAGGGCCCGGGCGATTTCCAGGCGGCGCTGGGCGCCGTACGGCAGCGACCCGGCCTGGTCGCCGGCCCGGTGCAGGAGGCCCAGCGTGTCCAGAATCTCCTCGCTCTCGGCGACAATCCGGGCTTCCTCGGCCAGAAACCGCGGTGTACGCAGGAAGGCTTCCGCCAGCCAGTAACGGGTCCGGGGCTGAAAAGCCGCCCGCACGTTGTCCATCACACTGTTTTGCGTAAACAGCCGAATGTTCTGGAAGGTACGGGCGATGCCCAACTGGCAGACCTGGTAAGGCTTTTTGCCGGTGATCACCTTGCCGTCGAAGGTGATGGAACCAGTGTTTGGCGGGAAGTAGCCGGTGATCAGGTTGAATACGGTGGTCTTGCCCGCGCCGTTCGGCCCGATAAGCCCCACGATCTCACCGGTCTTTATCTCGAGGTTGAAGTCGCTCACCGCTTTCAGGCCGCCGAAATCAATCCCCAGTTGATCAACCTTTAACAGTGGCATTTGGACCCTCCTTGGCCTTGAACACTCGCGGAGCCAGAAAACCATATTCTTTGTTTCCAAAGAGACCCTGGCGCCGCACCAGGATGGTGACCACCAGGATCAAAGCGTAGATCACGCCCCGCCAGTCCATAAACGCCATTCCCAGGACCGCCCGCAATACCTCCAGCAGGAACACCCAACCGATCGCGGTGACCACGGTGCCGGTCAGGCTGCCCATCCCGCCGAGCACAACGATGATCAGGAAGTCCACCGACGGCAGGAAGTCGAAGTTCGAGGGATGAAGGAAGGGATACCGGTGCGCATACAGCGCGCCGGCCAACCCGGCCAGGCCGCATCCGAACACGAACGCCAGCATTTTGTACCGGAAGATGTTGATGCCGATCACGTTGGCGGCGACCTCGTCTTCCCGCAGGGCCATACACGATCTTCCCTGGGCGGACTGTACAAAATTGCGGGCCAGGACAATGCTCAAAATAAAGAACAGGAAAATCCAGTCGAAATCGGCAACCTGAGGGACGCCGGTCATGCCGGTCGCGCCGCCCATAGCCGGAATGACTTTGTTGGCGTTGTCAAAACCAACCTTACAAATGACTCCAAAACCGAGCGTGGCAATCCCCAGGTAATCCGAGGTCAGGCGTAGCACAGGCAGGCCGAACAAAAACGCCACCAGCGCGGCCATAAACACTCCGGCCACCAGCGCCGCCAGAAACGCAGCGGCCTCCCCGCCGAGTGACTTCGTCACCAAACCGGCCGTGTAGGCACCGATGCCGTAAAACGCGGCGTGCCCGATGGAGAACTGGCCGGAGATCCCGAAAATCACGCTCAAGCCCAGGGCACCGATGGCAACGATCATGGATTGGTCCAGCACGCGTTGCCAGTAGGGATTGATGAATCCACTCAGCACCAGCAACTTGATCAACGCGTAGACCGCCACGGTCCCCGCCGCGTAAAGGGCAAGCCGCTTATAGTTGCTATTTACTCCCATTGGCGTATCCTTCCTCATTTAAACCTTTTCCGGCTGGGTCTTGCCCAAAATGCCGGTGGGTTTAATCAGCAGCACCAAAATTAGGATCGAGAAGGCGATCATGTCGCGTAACTGGGAGGAGATGAACGCCGCGGTCATCACTTCCGCCTGGCCCATGATTAAAGCCCCCAGCATCGCTCCGGGAATGAGGCCGATACCCCCCAGCACGGCGGCGGTGAAGGCCTTGAGGCCGGGCATGATTCCCATGAACGTGAAAATCTGTGGGTAGGCGATGGCGTAAAGCACGCCGCCCACCGCCGCCAGGGCCGCGCCGATTCCGAAGGTCAAGGAGATGGTGCGGTCTACGTTCACGCCCATCAACCGGGCGGTGTCGTGGTCGAAGGACAACGTGCGCATCGCGGCGCCGAGCTTGGTCCGGTACACGAGGTATTGAAGGCCGATAAGCATTATCACCGCGGTGACGAAGATCAGGACCTGGATGTTGGAAATCGTGACCCCGCCGATGCTCCAGTAGACCTCTTCAAAAGGGCGCTGAACCACCCGGTAGTTCGGACCGAACATAAACTTCAGGCTGCAAAAGTACTCGATGAAGAACGACACACCGATGGCGGCAATGAGCGCCATAATCCGCGGTGCGTAGCGCAGAGGGCGGTAGGCAAGCCGCTCAATGGTCATGCCCAGCGCGGCGCAGATAATCATCGCCACCACGATCGCCAGCGGCCAAGGCATGTTCCAGTTGGTGAACCCGAAATAGCCAATGAACGCCCCCACCATAAAAACATCGCCGTGGGCGAAGTTGATGAGTCTTACTATGCCGTAGACCATTGTGTACCCGAGGGCGATCAGCGCGTAAACCATACCCAGTTGAAGCCCGTTGATCACCTGTTCTAGAAAATACTCCAACCCACTTTACCCCCCCCAACCTGAAAACAGGCAGCGGGGGAAAGAGGCTTTGCTCTTTCCCCCGTACCTTGTGCAACTCTAGGGATCTACGATGGTTACGAACTTCTGGGCGCCGTCCTTGACCTGCAGGATCGCGGCCGACTTGATGGGGTTACCGTTCTCATCGAAGCTGATGCTGCCGCTCACGGCCTGGAAGCCGTCGGTCGCCGCCATCGCGTCGCGGATGGCCGCCGGGTCCTTGGAGCCGGCCTTCTCGATGGCCGCCAGCAGAAGGTTGGTGGCGTCGTACGCCAGGGTGGCCAGGGCGTCGGGGGTCTGGCCGTATTTGGCGGTGTACTTCGCTACCCATTCCGCCACTACCGGACGCGGGTCCTCAGGAGAATAGTGGTTGGTGAAGTAGCCGCCTTCCATGGCCGCGAAATCCAGGTCCGGGCTGTCCCAGCCGTCGCCGCCGAGGAAAACGGCGGTGATGCCCTTGTCGCGGGCCTGCTTGCCGATCAGGCTGGCTTTCTGGTAGTAGTCGGGCAGGAACAGGATGTCGGGTTTCAGCTGCGCGATCCGGGTGAGCACTGCTGAAAAGTCGGTGTCGGTCTTGGCGTAGGCCTCTTCAGCCAGCATCGTGCCGCCCCCGGCGACGAACGCCTCCTTGAAAAAGTCCTTCAGACCGATGGTGTAGTCGTTCCCCTGGTCGAACAGGACGGCCGCCGTCTTGGCGCCGAGTTCGTCAAGGGCGAAGCGGGCCGCGACGGTGCCCTGGAACGGGTCGATGAAGCAGGCCCGGAAGATGAAGTCTTTGCGGTTCCCGGCATCAACGGTGACCTTCGGGTTGGTCGCGGTCGGGCTGATCACGACCACGCCCGCAGCCTGAGCCACTTCCGAAATCGGGATGGTGCAGGACGAAGTAACCGAACCCACGATCGCCGATACTTTGTCCTGGGTGATGAGCTTGTCGGCTACGTTCACGGCTTCGGTGGCCACGTTCCGGTCGTCGGCGATGACGTACTTGATGTTGAAGTCTCCGACTTTGTTACCCGATTCCTCGATCGCCAGCTCGAAAGCATTCTTCACGGATTCGCCGAAAGTCTTGACGTCACCCGTCAGGGGGGCGATCAAACCGATCTTGATTTCCTCCGCCGCAGCCGGGGGCGGAGCTTGGCCACCGCCGCAACCGGCGATAATGGACAGCGAAAAGAGAATCACCGTCAACAGGGCTACCCATTTGGACACTCTCACCAAGTTTCCCCTCCCAAAATAAGAGTAAAAGAAGTTGATTGGGTTTTTCTGGCCCCTACCCGGACGATTGCTCTCCCCGGAACCACCCCCCCCCGCCTAAGTTTGCAATCGACAAAAACCTTAAACGCGCTCCTACCCGGTGGACCACCTCTTGGACCACCATTAGATATTCATCCTTACTAATACCTTTCCTGCAAGGTTAAATTCAAGCTAAAAACTTTTCGGGCAAGCTTGACGGCGGTTCTTGCATCGTCCGGACGGAAGGAGAACCGGCGCTGATTGCCGGGCGAATGTTATAGAATTCTGCAAATTCCTCGGAATTCCTGCTCCGGGTCTAGTCCGCCGGAAAATAATCACGCACCGGCCGACACTAATTACTGATTTCGCCGCCATACCCGGGACGAAACCCGGAGAGCCTTTCCCGCAGCCTGGTGTAACGCCGGCGCGGCTCGTCGTTGCGGATGGCGATGGCCAACGCCTTCTTGGTGCCGACGAGCACCACCAGGTTTTTTCCGCGGGTCACCCCGGTGTAGACCAGGTTCCGCTGCAGAAGCACATAGTGCTGAGTCAGCACCGGCATAATCACCACCGGATATTCGCTTCCCTGGGCCTTATGCACGGAGACCGCGTAGGCCAGGACCAGCTCGTCAAGTTCCGAGAACTCGTAGCCTACGGTCCGGCCGTCGAAGTTCACCTTTAGTTGTTGTTCGTCGAAGTGCACGGCCGTAATCCGGCCGATGTCCCCGTTAAACACTTCTTTCTGGTAGTTGTTCACCACCTGCATGACCTTGTCGTGAGTCCGGAACATCCGGTGGCCCCTAACCACCCCTTCTTTCCCCGGGTTCAATAGATTTTGCAGCTCGGCGTTCAGGTTCGCAGCGCCGGCCAGGCCCTTGTGCATCGGCGTGAGCACCTGGATGTCCCGCACCGGGTGCCAGCCGAAGCGCTTGGGGAGGCGTACCTTGCACAGGTTGAGGATCGTCTGGACCGCCGTTGCCGGGTCCTCCTCCTGGATGAAGTAGAAGTCGGACGGGCGGCCGGTTTCCGGCGGGCGCAAATCGGGAAACTCGCCCCGGTTGATCCGGTGGGCGTTTACCACGATCCGGCTTTCCCGGGACTGCCGGAAGATCTCGGTCAGGGTCACCACTTTGAACCGGCCGGAATCGATAATGTCTCTTAAAACGTTTCCCGGACCGACCGAGGGCAGTTGGTTGGTGTCCCCGACCAGGACCAGGGCGGCGCTTCGTGGAATGGCCCGGACCAGACTGTTCATCAGCAGGGTGTCGATCATCGAAGCCTCGTCGACAATAACGGCGTCAGCGTCCAGGGGCGAGTCCTGGTCGCGCTGAAAACGGCCTTTTGCGGGGCTGAACTCCAGCAGGCGGTGGATGGTCCGGGCCTCGTGCCCCGAAGCCTCCTGCATGCGTTTTGCCGCCCGGCCGGTGGGGGCGGCCAGGACGACCCGCACCCCCAGAGCCTGGTAGATGTTGATCATCGCCCTGATGATGGTGGTTTTGCCGGTACCCGGCCCGCCGGTGATCACCAGGACCTTGTTGGACACCGCGCACGCCACGGCTTGAGCCTGCTTCTCGGCCAGCCGGAGCCCGAGCCTCTTTTCCACCCAGGGAAGCGCTTGGGCGGTGTCCACCCGACCCGCTGACCCACTGACCCACTGACGCGGGTACCCCCGCCGGGTACCCCCGGGTACCCCGACGGCGGCTCCGGCGTCCCGGAGCCCGCCCAGGCGCTCGGCGAGACTGGTTTCGGCGGCGTAAAAGGGCGCGGGGTACACCGCTTCGTCCTCCCGCACCACACGCCGGCGCGTGATCAACCGTTCCAGGGCCTCGGCAACGAGGTCCCGGCTGACCTCCAGCATTTGGGCCGCCCGGGTCACGAGCGTTTCGCAAGGGAGGTAGACGTGTCCTTCGTTGGTGCTCTCGTTCAGGACGTAGAGGGTCCCTTCCTCGGCCCGTGTGATGGAATTGGGATCGATGCCCGCCTGCCTCGCGATCCGGTCGGCGGTGATGAAGCCGATGCCGTGCACGTCGGCCGCGAGGCGGTACGGATTCGTTTTCACGACCTCCACCGCGGCGTTTCCGTACTGCTTGTATATCTTGGCGGCGTAGGCGGCGCTGATGCCGTGGTCCTGAAGGAAAACCATGATCCCCCGGATTTCCTTCTGGTCCTCCCAGGCCCTGGTGATCAGGGCCACCCGCTTGGGGCCGATGCCGGCCACCTCCGCCAGCCGCCCGGGGGAATGGTCGATCACGTCCAGCGTCTGCAGGCCGAAAACCTTAACGATTCTTTTGGCCATTACGGGACCGATGCCTCTGATGAGTCCCGAACCCAGGTACTTGCGAATACCGTTGACCGTCGCCGGAACCACGGTCTCGAACCTCTCGACCCGGAACTGCGGCCCGAACCGGGGGTCGGCAACCCACTTCCCGGTGAGTTTCAGGGACTCCCCGGGGGTGATGCCGGCCAGGTTGCCCACAATCGTAATCAGTTCCTTTTTCCCGGTTTCCTGCAGCCGGGCGACGGTGAAGTGGTTTTCCTCGTTGTAGTAAGTGATCCGTTCCAGATATCCGTGGACTACTTCCAATGGAAACCCTCCCGGGGCACCCCGGACTCCTCAGCCCAGCCGGGGGCCTCGTCTGGCGTGCACCACTTCAAGCGCAAACCCTCCCGGGGCACCGGACTTCTTCTTCCACGCCTCCGGCAGTCTTGTGTTATAAGGTTACCATTGTCACCGGTCAATGGAGCGGCTATTTGCAGGCAGAAGACGGTGAAAGGGCCACCGGTGCCAAAAGCCGGCTTTCCGTCCGTTCATCGCGCTATTCCTCGAGGCCGAACCGTCTGCGCAGGTAACTGGCCTGGAACACGCCCAGTGGGTTGTGCGCCAGCACCCGGTCCTTTACCGCGAACACCGTGACCGGTGCCCGGACGTATTTGTGAAACAGAATGTCGTGCCCCACGCACAAACCTAACTCGATGTTCAGCTCGGTCCTCGCCCGGTTCAGAATCTTGGCCTGAGCTACCGGGTTGCACAGAGTCTCGCATTTCTCCGGGTCCAGTTTTTCGAGACCGAAGTCATCCTTTCTAAGACCGCCCACTTTGCAGCAAACCGATTCGACCCGAAAACCTCTGCTTTCCAGCACCGCGGCCAAGTCGCCGGCCTCCCGGGCCAAGCCCAAACAAAAAGCCAGGCCCAGCTTACGATAGCCCATTGCTTCACAGAATTTGACCAGTTCCTCCAGACGGCTGAGCGCATTGCCGAATTGGCACTGAAATTCACTGCTCAACGAGAGGAAAGGCCGGTTTTCCGGGAGGGCGTATTCGGACAGCACCAGCTTGCCGCCGGTACAGTCAAAGCCGGTTTTGTCGCACGCGTTCCGGGGATTCTGCTTGCAGTCGGCACATTTCAACCCGATTCACCCCTTTTCGGCCCGCAGATCCCTCGCGCAAGAATTCGCCGCCGGCAGAGGGATTCCTGCGGGCCGCCGGCGCTGCAGCATACGGCGAACACCTGGTTATACCACGCGAATCCGGGGTGACGGCGCCGCAGCGGCGCCTCCTGCTACTCTTCCTCCACCCTCACCTTGGTCATCCGGTCTCCCTGCTTGATCCGGTCCACCACGTCCTGCCCCTCGACGACCTGGCCGAATACGGTATGGACCCCGTCCAAGTGCGGAAAAGAGTCGTGGCAGACGAAGAACTGGCTGCCGCCGGTGTTCCGCCCCGCGTGGGCCATGGAAAGGGCCCCCCGGACGTGTTTTTTCGGGTTGATCTCGCACTTGATGGTGTAACCCGGGCCGCCGGTGCCGTTGCCCTTGGGGCAGCCGCCCTGAATGACGAAACTCGGGATTACCCGGTGGAAAGTCAGTCCGTCGTAGAAACCCTGTTTGATGAGCTTGGTGAAGTTGGCTACGGTATTGGGGGCTTCCTTTTCGAACAACTCCACGACGATGTTGCCCTTTTCCGTTTCGATGACCGCTTTGCTCAACCGAGCCCCTCCTCTGCACGTTTCTTTCTCATTATAACCAGCATCCCCGCCGTTGACCACGGCTAATTCTCGTTGAATCAGGGCGTCCTGTGCGCCGCATGCGCCGCAAGACTGCCTTTTCGTTGTGGAAGAAAAGTGATACAATATTTGGGGTCCGGATAGGCCCTTATTGGAAACACTACCTGTGAAGACCATTTCTGGTCCAAAGGCAACGGTCGTCCGGATGAACCCTTATTGGAAACACTACCAGTTGATTCGGAGGCTATCGATATGAGTAAGGAAAGACCGACGGCGAGTTTTGCCGACCTGGGCATAAACCCCGAAATCTTGAGGGCTGTGGACGACATGGGTTTCGAGGAACCCTCGCCGATTCAGCTCCAGACCATACCCCAACTCCTTGACGGCCGGGACCTGGTCGGTCAGGCTCAGACCGGCACGGGGAAGACGGCGGCTTTCGCCATTCCTCTGCTGATGCGCCTGCAGCCCAGGCGGGGTTGGCCGCAAGTCCTGGCAATGACCCCGACCCGGGAATTGGCCATCCAGGTGGCGGAGGAGTTCGCACGCGTCGGCCGGTACACGACCACCCGGGTACTGCCCGTCTATGGGGGTCAGGGCATCGGACGGCAGATCAAAGCCCTGCAGCGCGGCGTGGACGTGGTGGTGGGCACACCGGGGCGGGTGCTGGATCACCTGAACCGGAAGACGCTGCGCCTGGAACACCTTCAGGCCGTGGTGTTGGACGAGGCCGACGAAATGCTCGATATGGGATTCATCGACGACATCGAAAGCATCTTGAACGCCACCCCGCCAGGTCGCCAGACGCTCCTCTTTTCGGCCACCATCCCGGGCCCCATCGCCCGGCTGGCCGAGAAATATATGCGTGCGCCCGTCCACGTGAGCATCAATCCCGAGTACGTGGCCGCGCCGGATATCTGGCAGATCTACTGCGAAATCAGAAACATGGACCATCTGGAAGCGTTGTGCCGGATTTTGGACGCCGAAGCCGTGGACCGGGCCATTATTTTCTGCCGCACCAAGCGCCGGGTGGATGAACTGGCCGAGGCCCTCCGTTCCCGGGGTTACCCCGCCGACCACATCCACGGGGACCTCGAGCAAAACCAGCGCAACCGGGTGATGGGGGCGTTCCGCGAGGGGGACATCGACCTGCTGGTGGCCACCGACGTGGCCGCCCGGGGCATTGACGTACAGAACATTTCGCACGTGATCAACTACGACTGCCCGCAGGACCCGGAATCATACGTGCACCGCATCGGCCGAACCGGGCGGGCGGGCCGGACCGGCACGGCCATCACCCTGGTGCACCCAAAGGAACTGCCCCTTTTGCGTACCATCCAGCGCCTGGTGAAGGTGCGTATTGAACGGCACCCCATTCCCTCACTCGCTGACGTGGCGGACCGCCGGATGGAGATCTGGCGGCAGCGTCTGCTGGAAGCGTTGGGCACCGGCAACCTCACCCCCTACCGCACTTTGGTTCAGGAACTCAGCGAGGAATACGAACCGGCGGAGGTGGCCGCCGCCGCCCTTAAGCTGCTGGCCAGGGACCTGGGACGTGCGGACCGGGACGCGGGCGCGCTACGCGCCGAAAAGTTCGGGGACACCGGGGCCGAGGCGGGTATGGTGCGCTTATTCATGAATATCGGCCGGAATCAGGGGGTTACCCCGGCCGACATCGTGCGCGGCGTGGCCGAGCAGGCACGTATCCCGGGAGGCGTAATCGGGGCGATCGACATCTACGACAACTTCACCTTCCTGGAGGTGCCCGGGGAGGTGGCCCACCAGGTGGTGGCCTCGATGCGCCACGCCGTCATCAAGGGCTGGAACGTAAACCTGGAACCGGCGCGGCCGCGGTGACCCCCGGTACGTCCGAAGTGACCCCGGGTCCCCGCACCCTAGCGCCATACGGTTTTCCCCACCGCATGGGCGATGACGGGAAAAAACCCGCCCCGCTTTTTTCTCCGCGACCATCAGCCGGTCACCGGCGCCAACCTGCCCCGCCGGTTCTTGCAGCCCTTGGAGCGATCAACCGGTCCCGCCCAAGTTGAAAGCCGCCGTAAACGGCGGTCTTTGTTTTTCGGCACCCTTTTTTAGCAAGAGGAGCGGGAACAGGAGTTCTTTGACTGGATAATCGACGTCATGAAGGCGGCCCGGGAGAGCTACCCCAGCGAACCCCGCTTCGCGCGTGATACCCCCATTCCCGGGGTGAACTGGGCCTTCATTCTCTGGACCGACGAAGAGATCTACACTACCCGTGGGCAATCCGGCTGTCCGGCATGGTGGGAAGACGCCTTCGCGATGATCAGTGCAATCGTGGACCTGCCCCCGACGGGCACTCAAGATAAATCCTAGCTTGTACAGAGATCTCTTTCCGTAATCGCCACCGGCAGCTCCTTGATCCAGGACCCAAAATCGCCATAACTCCTTACTGGCGTTACCTTATCCTCTCTTTGGCCTGGGCGCGCCTCTTTAAATTGTAGAATCCCAAGGCCGAACGCCTTGGGACTGCAAGTCCTAGATGGTGGGCGGGGCGAGGATTGAACTCACGACCTTCTGCGCGTCAAGCAGACGTTCTCCCACTGAACTACCCGCCCGAATGTATTTCCCATTATGCCCGAGTTCGGCTCTTTTGTCAAGCCGGGCTGCACCCCGTGCTACGCCCCGCCGGCGCCCCGGGTGAACCAGGCATGCGGGATCAGCCGCCCCCCCCGGCGCACAGGCTGAATCATCGCAGGCGAGTGTACCAGGGCTTGCGGGCCACCCCGTAGCCGACCGTGAGATCGACCTGGGCCAGCTGGCGCCCGTTGATCCTGAAGGACATTTCGCCCAGCTTTACCCCGGGGGCGACCGGGGCCTCAAGTTCTGTTCTCAGCCGGACTTCTTTCTCCAGCAGGGGGAGTTGTTCCGCGGGGAGGTATAGCTTTACGGTTTCGGCCGGCACCACGGCGACGTCGGGCCGCACACCCTCGCGGACCATCAACCGGGTGATCTGTTCGCCTCGGGTGGCCGCTTCGATGGGTTCCAACGCAAAACCGTAGTTCAGCAGCCGACGGGCGTCCTGATACCGGCCGTCGCTGTGCAGGACCACGGCCACTAGCTGACGGCCGTCCCTGGTGGCCGAGGCAATGAGGCAGTGACCGGCGGCGGAGGTCGTGCCGGTCTTTACGCCGTCGATACCTTCATAATCCGAGCGAAGCAGGCGGTTGGTGTTCCGGATGGTCCGCTTACGGTCCGGTTCGCGCCAGTAGACGGTGATTTCCCTGGTCCGCACCAGGGCGGCGAAGTGCGGAATCCGCAAGGCGTACCGGGTGATCTCCGCCAGGTCCGCAGCCGTGGAATAGTGGTTGGGGTGGGTGAAGCCGTGCGTGTTCTGGAAACGGGTGTCGTATGCTCCCAACTGCCGTGCTTTCAGGTTCATCCACCGTACAAACAGGTCGTAGTCGCCGGCGACATGTTCCCCGATCGCAATAGTGCAATCATTGGCTGACATTATCAGGGCGGCTTTCAACAAGTTCTCCAGGGTGATTTTCTCCCCGGTTCGGAGGTCGATGACGCTTCCCCGCCCGAACCGGGCCGCTCTTTCGCTCACGGTAACCACGTCTCCGGGACGGCCCGCCTCCAGCGCGACGATGGCGGTGATCACCTTGGTGAGGCTCGCGGGGTCGTTTCGGTGTTTTTCATTTTTGGCGAAAAACACGTGTCCGGTCCGGACGTCGACCAGGATGGCGGCGTCGGCGGTAACCCTGGGCGGCTCCACGATTAAATCCGCTGGCTGTGCTGCCGGAGACGACTGCAGTACTGGGAAGACAAACAAGACGATTAGCAAGGCCAGGCTTGCCCTTGCCAATAATTTCATCAGCTATCACGCTCCTGCATTATTCTCTCGCCGCAATGGAGTTTTCTTACGCGCGGCCTCGTGGGCATATTTGTCTGCGGTGGGAAATATAACTTACCATAACGTTCGAAGGGCGGTGTTCCCCTGTGCGCATTTACGTTTTCAGTGCCCGCAGCTTGAAGCGGAACCTGGTCCTGGCCGTCGTGCTGGTCCTTGCGGCCGCCGCGTTCACCTCGGTCATGACACGCCGACCCGTGGTCGTCGTGCCAACGCTCACCGAGCACTCCGGGATTGTTTACCGGGTCAAAACCGAGGATCCGGTGGTGGCACTCACCTTCGACATCAGCTGGGGCGAGAAGGTGCCGCCGCCGGTGCTCGACATTCTCGAGCGGGAGGCGGTCAAGTGCACCTTTTTCCTGTCCGGCCCCTGGGTGGTAAAATATCCCGAGATCGCCAGGCGGATCGCGGACGACGGGCACGAGGTCGGCAGCCACGGCTGGCGTCACGAAGACTACAGCACTTTTTCGGATGCGGTAATCAAGGAGGAGATCGCCAAGGCCCACAGAGCACTTGAGGAAACCACCGGTCGAACACCCGCCCTCATCCGGACCCCGAACGGCGACTGGAATGAGCGGGTGGTCGAAGCCATTTCCGAAGCCGGTTACCGGGCGATTCAGTGGAGCGTTGATTCGCTGGATTGGAAAGATATCGGGGCTAAAGCGAGCACCAAACGGGTACTGGACCAGGCTGGACCGGGGGCGATCATCCTGATGCACGCCAGTGACAGCGCCGACGAGACCCCCGACTCGCTTCCGGGCATTATCCAGGGATTAAAAGAGAGGGGTTATCAGTTGGTCACCGTGTCGGAGCTCTTAAAACATGGGCGGGGCGTCGCCGAATAGCCGGCGTGAAGCGTCAGAAAAGTTGAAGCCGCAGGCTTTTGCTGCGGCTTCATCGTTATTACCGGGTTATCGGGGTTGAGCGGCGGTTGATCTCTGCGAATTCCCTCTGAAAAGCACTGACCGGCTCCCCTCTGCGGATCCCGGCCGCGATTCTGTCCAGGCGGGCAAACGTATCCATATCGGTGGTTACCATCACCCGTTCGATGCGCCGTTCCTGCTGCTGTACTCTTTTGGCCGCTTGCTCCTTCTCCTCATCGGTCCGCCGCCCCTCGATCCCCTCCTCGAGGTTCAAACCGATATAGGCCGTGTTGCCGGCCAACACAACGGTAGCCCTGTTCACACCGGGGGTCTCGGCGGCGGTCTTGGCCAGCCTGTCTGCCAGCCGGCCCGCCTCCCGCGGGTCATTGGGCAACGCTTGACGCGCCTCGGGAGGCGCCTGTTCGGGCGGCGCCGGACGCCGCATGATTCCGCAGCCGGCCAGAGCACCGACCAGCAGAATCACCCCTAACAGCGCGGCAACCGACACCAGGAACCCATTCCTTCTGTGGGCCATAATCTCCCTCCTTTCCGTGTGGACCTAGTATTCGCCCGCGCCGGGCAAGGCATTCCTTTGTGGCGCAGGTAATTAATCCCCGGCCTGCCGGGCGGAACCCGCCCGTTCTCTTTCAAAAACGCCGTTGGCTTCGTCCACCGGGCTGTCGGTTCAAAAAGGCTGACTGAAGGTCCGTCTTAGTTTGGACCGGCAGCACCAAGATAAACTGGGAAAACCTACCGGCGGAACCGCCACCACCAGAGCAGCCCGGCGGCGGCCAGGAGTGTTACCACCACCACGTCCAGGCGGTGGAACCACGGTTTCAGCTCGTGCCAGTTTTCCCCGAGCGCAAAGCCCACGTACGTCAGGGCGATGCTCCAGAGCAGTGATCCGGCAAACGTGTAAACCACGAAACGCTTGAAGTTCATCCGGGAAATGCCCGCCGGCAGCGAGATGAACGTCCGGACGACCGGCACGAGACGGGTTAGAAATACAGTGGCCTCACCGTATCGGGCGAACCAGCGGTCGGCCAAATTGAGCTTCTCCGGACCGAGCCCGACGTACCGGCCATAGCGAAGTACCAGCGGCCGTCCACCCACCGAACCGATGAAATAGGAAACCGATGAACCGGCCGTTCCACCTATGGTTCCAGCAAGCACCACGCCCCAGAAACTCAGGTGGCCCTGACTTGCCAGAAACCCGCCGAACGGCAGGATGATTTCGCTCGGCAAAGGAATGTTCGCGCTCTCCAAGGCCATTCCGATCGCCACTCCCCAGTAACCCAGGGCGGCGACGGCCTCCGTCAATTGCAGGAAAAGCCGGTCCAACCATGCCGTCACCGGCCGCACCCCCTTCTGGCAATCCTATGCGGGCCAAAAAGAAAAAACCCCTCCAAGAGGGGGTGAAGAGACTAGGATTTGAGGTCGTGCAGTATCCGGTGAATCAGGGGTTCGATCTTCATCAGTTCGGTGCTGGGCATGGGCACACCCCGCTGCGGTGGCAGCGCTTGACAGAGCCTGCGGAAGTTGTTCGAGACGGAAGAGGCCGAAACGCCGTACAGCCGGGCCAGCCGGTGCTGGCTGACTTTCTTCCGGCCCTCCCTGTGGATGGCCGCGTAAATCACCGCCGCCGTCCAGGCCGGGGGTTTCCTCAAGTAAGGGCGTTCCAGGCAGCAGAAGTCGTGCCACAGGCGCAGAGCCGTGCTCTTGGTGTCCTCCCGGCTGTACCCCAGGTTCTCGAGGCCGGATGCGATCTGAGAAGCCACCTCGGCATAGGTTTCCTCAGGCCAGGCGAAACCGTCGAAGCCCCGGTCGCGCGGCATCCCCGGCGCTGGCCGTGAGCGGCCCGCCCTCAGGAACCGGCGGACCTTGCGGATTTCTTCAGCACCCTGGATCAGGCGGAGCAACTCCTCCACCTGCTCCCGCCCCTCGTTGGTGGCGCATACTTGTCTTAAGGTGTCCCCCTGGAGAAAGGACAGCAACGAAGGAACTGTTGCCGACCCGTCATCCCGTCCCCAAAAAGGCGCCGGGGCGCTCAAGCCCAGTCCCAGGCGGATGATATGCCCGTTCAGCCGGTGCGCCTGCAGACGCAGGTAGCTGTTCCAGGTGCGGTCCTCACCGGGGCGGCGGGCCCGCTTCCACTTCTGGAAGTCCTTTTTCAGCCAGTCCGCCAACTCGGCCTTGAACACGGCCGCCACACCGATGGCACTGGTCGAAAACTCGTGTTCTTCCCCCACCTTGAGCAGCCGCACGTACAGAACGCTGCCGGGCACGATGTCGTCCCGGACTCCCCGTTCCCGGACATAAACCTTCTTCCCGGAAACCAGGTGTTCCAAGGCTACTCCCTTGCCGGGGTAGACTGCTTTAACTTCAAAGAAACTGCTGCGTGCCTCTTGCCAGAGTACCAACAGCATCGCTTGCGTGAACGGCAGTTTTGATCCGCAAACCTCGCCGAATAATTCAATCAACGACTGCCCGCTCGAAAGAGGATAGTCGAAAATAAACCATTCGAAGCACCGCTCGATTACCAGGTCATCATCCAGGGCCTGAAGATCTTCGTCCAGTTGCGCAAAGTAAACCTCCTGGGCTGAGGCCGCTTCCCGCAAAAACACAACTTCTTCGGCAAACTCTCCCAGCTTTCTCCGGAGTTCGGCGCTGGCCCGGCGCCACTTCACCTGGGCCAGGGAAACAACTTTCTCCGGTTTCCCACAGCATTCGTGGTAACAGCGGCCACAACCACAGGGACATTGCCGGTCTGAGTTGTTGATGGTCCAACCCCCTCTGCGCCTTGAATTACAGCGAGACCCTGGTCCTTCAAGAGTGTATTCGACTCCTAAACAAAGTCTCCTGCCCTGCGCGCCCGTTAAAATTCCCTTTGAAAGCCAAGAAATTCTCAGTCGGGCCAGCCTTTTCGGCCTGCCGGTAACGGCAGGTATCCGCAACGGGACCGGTGAAATAATACGCTAAACCAGAGAGAAGGTGTTCCAATGGCCAAGTTCCTCGTGGTCGACGGCAACAGCCTATTGCATCGGGCCTACCATGCGGTCCCACCGCTTACCACTTCCGGCGGCTTGCCCACTAACGCCGTATATGGTTTTACCAACATGCTCCTGCGGTCCATCGCCGAAGAACAGCCGGACATAATTGCGGTGGCGTTCGACAAGGGCCGGATCACTTTCCGCCATGATACCTTCCAGGAATACAAGGCCAAGCGCCCCCCGATGCCGGACGACCTGCGCCCCCAGCTGCCTTTACTGAGGGATGTGCTCGGAGCATTGCGGATCTCCATCCACGAAGCAGACGGTTACGAGGCTGACGACCTCATCGGCACGCTGGTTCGGATCGCCGGTGAAAAGGGACATGACTCCCTGATCCTGACCGGGGACAAAGACGTCCTGCAACTCGTCGGGCCCCGTACCCAGGCCCTGCTGACCCGCAAGGGTATCACCGACCTCGAACGCTACGACCCGGCCAAGACGCGGGAGCGCTTCGGGATCAGCCCGGAACAGTTGGCCGACCTGAAGGGCTTGGTCGGCGACCCTTCGGACAATATTCCCGGCGTACCGGGCATCGGCCCGAAAACGGCCGCGAAACTCCTCGCCGACCACGGCCGGCTGGAGACGGTGCTGGAAAACCTGAGCGGGCTCGCCCCCCGTATCCGGCAACAACTGGAGGACTTCGGCGAACAGGCCCGAATGTCCAAAAAGCTGGCGACCATTGATACCGCGGTTCCCGGATTGGGACCGGAAAACCTCCAGACTTGGCCGGGTCCGGACAAGCCGGCCCTGTTGGCGGTGTTCAATAAGCTGGAGTTTAGAAGCCTGGTGCGCCGGATCACCGAAGCCCCCGCCACCGGGGGCGTTCCCGCGGGGAAACCGGTGGAAGCGTTCAGCCCCGACTACCGGCTCCTGGACCGGCCCGACCGCCTGGAGGCTGTGCTGGGTGACGCCCGCCGGGCCGGCGCGGTGGCCGTCGCCTATGCGCGCGGCCGAAACGGTATCGAGATGCTGGGTTTGAGTGTGGAGACGGGGAACTACCTTTTGCCCCTCCAAGCGGCCGATTTGGAGATCCTGGCCGGTGTGCGCGGGCTCTTGGCCGACCCGGGGGTGGCCAAGCATATGCACAATGTCAAGGACTTTTTGCGCTGGGCTCCGGATTTTAGACTTCTCAACATCGGTTTTGACACCATGGTGGCCGCTTACCTGGTGAACCCCTTAGCGGCCAACCAGCAACTGGAGGATGTGGCCCATCAGTATCTGAACCTGGTGTTGGTTGGGCACGGCCCCGCCGCCCCGGCCGCCGCGGCGGAGTGCATCCGAAGGCTTTATCCGGTTCTCCGGGCCGATTTGCGCGGGTATGAACTCGACTACCTCTTTGACCGGGTGGAAATGCCGCTGACCGGGGTCTTAGCGGACATGGAACGGGTGGGCGTGGCCGTGGATCGGGACCAGCTCGAGGCGCTGTCGGAGGAATTCGGCACCCGGGCGCACGCACTCGCCGCCCGGATTTGCGCCTTGGCCGGGGAGGACTTTAATCTCAATTCCCCCCGCCAGTTGGGCTACATCCTGTTCGAGAAGCTCTCGCTCCCGGCCGGAAAGAAAACCAAGACTGGATACTCCACCGACGCCGGAGTGCTGCTGGACCTCGCTGAAAAACACGAAATCGCCGCTCTGCTCCTGGAGTACCGCCAGTTGGTCAAACTCAAGACCACTTACGCCGACGGGCTGGCCGCCCTGGCCGACCCCGCAACCGGACGGTTGCATACCACCCTGCACCAGACGGTAACCAACACGGGCAGACTATCGTCGGCCGAGCCGAACCTTCAAAACATCCCGATCCGGATGGAGGAGGGCCGCCGGATCCGGAGGGTGTTCATTCCCCGCGACCCGGCTCGCGTGCTTCTGACCGCGGACTACTCTCAAATCGAGCTGCGCATCCTGGCGCACCTGTCGGGGGATCCAGCACTGATCACCGCTTTCCGGAATGAAGAGGACATCCACGCCCGGACGGCCGCCGAGGTCTTCGGCGTGCCGCTGGATATGGTCACCCCGGAGATGCGGAGCCGGGCCAAAGCGGTCAATTTCGGCATCATTTACGGGATCAGCGATTTCGGGCTGGCCAGGGACCTTAAGGTAACCCGGGCCGAGGCCAGAGAGTACATCCGGAGGTATTTCACCTGCCTGCCCGGGGTAAAGGAATATATAGACGCCGCAATCCGTTCGGCCCGGGAGCGCGGTTACGTGACCACGGCTTTGAACCGCCGCCGGCCTCTTCCCGAGCTCGCGAGCGCCAACCACACCGTGCGGAGCTTTGGGGAACGGGCGGCGGTCAACACGCCGATTCAAGGCACTGCGGCCGACATCATCAAGCTGGCCATGGTCAATATCCACGCCTGCTTACGGGAGCGGGACTTAAAAACGCTGATGATCCTGCAGGTGCACGACGAGCTTATCTTCGATGCGCCGGCGGAAGAAGTGTGCACGGTAGCCCCGCTGGTCAAAGCCGAAATGGAAAATGTGCTGCCGCTTTCCGTGCCCCTGACCGTCGACCTGAAAATCGGGCCCAACTGGTATGAAGTGCGCCAAATAGACGAGGTGACCCGATGCCTGAACTTCCTGAGGTAGAGACTATCGTGCGTGACTTGGGAACCCGGCTCACCGGACTGGTGGTGGAACGGGCCGAGGTGCTGCTGCCGAAGGTGGTGGCCGCTCCGTCACCGGCAGAATTCGCGCGGCTGATCAAAGGGCGTGAAATCCTGGGTTTGAGCCGGCGCGGGAAGTACATCCTGGTGGAGTTGTCGCAAGCCTGGGCGCTGATCCTGCACCTGCGCATGACCGGACAACTGGTGTACAGGGGCCTCGGCCCGTCCGAGCCCCGCCCCAAACACACCCACTTGGTCCTGCACCTGGACCAGGGGTTGTTAAGGTTCACCGACCTGCGCCAGTTCGGCCGGGTGTGGCTGGTGCCCGCACGGGAGGTGCGGCGTGTGCCCGGGCTGCGGGAGTTGGGGGTCGAACCGCTCGGCGCCGGATTCGTGGAGGAGGATTTCATCCGGCGGCTCGCCCGGTCCAGGCGGATGATCAAGCCCCTGCTTCTGGACCAGACCTTCCTGGCCGGATTGGGGAACATCTACACCGACGAGGCGCTCTACCGGGCCGGGATCCACCCCGAGCGGCCCGCCGCCGGTCTGGACGTCCGGGAAGCGCTTACCCTGTACCGGGTCATCAGGGAAGTACTGGCGGAGGGTGTGGCTTACAGAGGGACGAGTGTGCAGCACTATGTCGACGGCGCCGGGCAGCAGGGCCGGTTTCAGGAAATCCTGCGGGTTTACGGCAAAAAGGGGGTCCCTTGCCCGGCGTGCGGTACTCCGGTGAAGCGGATCCGCTGCGGCGGGCGCGGTACCCACTTCTGCCCTGACTGCCAACCTTTTTCCAAGCACCAAAGCTCTACCCCTCCCATAGTCTAAAAGGTGAAGAGTCCGTGGAGGGTGCAAGCTTGGAATTAGCGGTTTTGTTGGTTTTTGGGTTGGCCTTGAGCCTCGACGGCTTTGCTGCCGGTTTGGCCTACGGCTTGCGCCGGATCAGAGTCCCGATCGCGTCGATGGTCATTATCAGCCTGACTTCGGGTTTGACGATCAGCCTGTCTTTGTTCCTGGGGCACCTGGCGGCTCGGGGAATCCCTCCGGATGCAGCCCGGTTCCTGGGGGGGGCGCTCCTGATCTTGCTTGGGTTCTGGATCTTGCTCCAGGCCCTGCGCAGTTCCACCCGGAGGACGCTAAGCATCCGGATTCCCCAGTTGGGTATGGTTATCCAGGTACTCCTGGAGCCGCTGGATGCCGACATGGACGGTTCCGGATGCATTTCCGCCCGGGAAGCGGTGGTGCTGGGAATGGCCCTGGCTCTGGACGCTTTTGCCGCTGGTTTCGCCATCGCTTTGTCGGGGCTCGCTTCCGTATTTGTGCCCTTGTTCGTGGTGGTCGGGTTGTTCACGCTGCTGCACCTGGGCATGGTACTCGGAGAGCGTTCCGCCCACCTCCTGAGCTACAAGGTCAGTCTCCTGCCGGGCTGCCTGCTCATCGTCCTGGGCGTCCTGCGCACCGTGGCCTAGGTTTGGCCGCGCCCGGCCATCAATGATACGATGGGACACAAGCGGCCAAAAAAGGTAAATATACTTTGGCTTCGGAGAACGGAATGGTGCTCTGTGAAGATTATCGGACTCACCGGTGACGCCGGCAGCGGCAAGAGTACGGTGGCCCGGATCCTGGCGGAACTGGGCGCGGTCGTGCTGGACGCCGACCGGATCGCCCGCCGGTTGACCGAGCCGGGAACGCCCGTGCTCCGAGAGATCGCCCGGGTATTCGGCCGGGACCTTTTAAAGCCTGACGGCACCCTGGACAGGCCCCGTCTGGCGGCCCGCGTGTTCACTGACCCCGGAGAGCGCGAGGTTTTGAACCGGATCATCCATCCTCCGGTTCTGGAAGTTCTGGAGCGTGAGATCGCCGCGGCCCGTGAAGGCGGCTCCGGGGTGCTGGTGGCTGAGGTGCCGCTTCTCTTCGAAACCGGAATGGAAAAGCTGGTTGACGAGGTCTGGCTGACCGTGGCCGATCCGGACGTCAAGCTGAAGCGTCTCCAGGCCCGCGGGCTTTCCTCCGAGACGGCCGCCGGGATCCTCGCCGCTCAGATGCCTCAGGAAATAAAAAGCAGACACGCCCACCGGATAATCGACACTAATGGGTCCTTGACAAGGACCAGGCAACAGGTTATAAAGTACTGGACCAAGATCAAGCCGGAGTGATCAGTATTGAAGAAACTTGGGTGTTTGCTCGTCATCCTGCTCATAATCCTGGCCTTCAATGCTGAACGCATCGGGCGTCACTTCTATCCCTTCCCCCACCAGGAACTGGTATTTCACTACTCCCAACTGCAGCGCCTCGACCCCTACTTCGTGGCCGCCGTGATCAAAACCGAGAGCAACTTCCGGCCGACGGCGGAGTCCCCCAAAGGGGCCCTGGGCTTGATGCAGATCATGCCTGAAACAGGGAACTGGATCGCCGAACAGCTCGGCGCGGAGGAGTTCGAACCCGAGGCCTTGAACGACGTCGAAACCAACCTGATGTTCGGCACTTGGTACTTGGCGTACCTTAACGAAGAGTTCGGCCGGAACCCCATCCTGGTTTTGGCCGCATACAACGCGGGGCGCGGCAACGTCCGGACATGGCTTGGCGAGGACCGCTGGACGGGGGAAGCAGGTAACCTGGAACAGATCCCCTTCCCGGAAACCCGACGGTTCGTGAGAAAGGTCCTGCTCCACTACCGCATCTACAACTTCCTTTACCGATAGGGATCAGACTAAAGGTTTGATCCCAGGGTGGCGGCACAGCGGGGGCAGATTTCGGGATGTTCCGGATCGAACCCGATTTCGCCGTAGGTCCAGCAGCGCACGCACTTGGTGCCGGGGGCGCGGCGCACGGCCACCAAAAGCCCCGGTACGGTTCCGGAGACGGCCCCCTCTCCCGTCTGCACCGCCGGCAGCACTCGCACCGATGAAGTGACAAAAACAACCGGTAGTTGGGCTTGGTTTTCCCTGAGAAATCCAAGCAGCTCCGGCTCCGCACAGAGCACTACTTCCGCCTCGAGCGCGTCCCGGATCAGCTTCTCCTGGCGCGCGCTCTCCAGCACCCGGAGCACGTCCTGGCGCACCGCCAGGAGCCGCTCCCAACGCCGTTCCAGTTCATCGTCCATGTATTCGGGGTTTGGTTCGGGCATCTCCAAGAGCTGTACGCTGGGCGGTTTCTTGCCGTTGGCCGGGAAATGCCTCCAAACCTCCTCGGTGGTGTAGGCCAGCACCGGCACCAGCAGCCGGACCAAGGAGTCGAGCACGCCGTAGAGCACAGTCTGCGCCCCCCGGCGGCTGACCGACGCGGCCGGTTCACAGTACAGCCGGTCCTTGATCACGTTCAGGTAGAAGGCGCTCAAGTCGGTGACGCAGTAATTGTATAATGTGTGGTAGACCTGGTGAAACTCGTATTCCCGGTAGGCCCGCAGCACCCGGTCCATTACCCGGTGCAACTTCAGGAGGGCGTACCGGTCAAGTTCGGTCAGTTCCGCGTAGGCTGCCGTGTCCCTTTCGGGATCGAAGTCCTGCAGGTTGCCCAGCAAAAAACGAAAAGTGTTCCGGATTTTTCGGTAGGCCTCGGACATTTGTTTCAGGATACCGGGTGAGACCGCCAGATCTCCCCGGTAGTCTGCCGAGCAAACCCACAGCCGCAGGATGTCGGCGCCTAGTTCCTTGAGGACTTCCATCGGCTCGACAACGTTACCCAGCGACTTGGACATCTTCCGTCCCTGTTCGTCGACCACGAAGCCGTGGGTGAGCACGGCCCGGTACGGCGGCTCGCCGGTGACGGCCACCGCCGTGGTGAGCGAGGAATTGAACCAGCCCCGGTGTTGGTCGCTTCCCTCCAGATACATGTCCGCCGGCCAATGCAGTTCCGGCCAGTAGTCGGGCTGGGTGAGCACCGCCCAGTGACTGGACCCCGAGTCAAACCACACATCCATAGTGTCCAGTTCCTTCGTATATTCTCCCCGGCCTTCGCAATGCGGACAGGCCAAGCCGGGCGGCACCAGTTCCGCGGCTTCCCGGGCATACCATACGTCGGAACCGTATTGTGCGAAAAGCCCTTTTAGATGACCGATTGTTTCGTCCGTGATCACGGCCCGGCCGCAATCACCGCAGTAGAAAATAGGGATGGGCACGCCCCAGAGGCGCTGCCGGGAAATACACCAGTCGCCGCGGCCGGCGACCATCCCGTAAATCCGGTCCCGGCCCCAGGCCGGAATCCAATCCACCCGGTCGACAGCTTCCAAAAGGTGCCTGCGGAAACCGTCGATGGAAGCAAACCACTGCTCGGTGGCGCGGTAAAACACCGGGCGCTTGCACCGCCAGCAGTGCGGGTACTGGTGCCGCGTCCGCGAATGCCTCACCAGCGCCCCGCGTGTCTCGAGCTCTCGCACCACCACCGGGTTGGCGTCAAGGTAGAAGATGCCGTCCAGCAGGTTCCCGGCCTCGGCCGTGAAACAGCCCTTGCCGTTGATCGGCGAAATGACGGGCAGGTGGTAGCGTTGACCGAGCGCAAAGTCTTCCTCGCCGTGCCCGGGCGCGATGTGCACACAGCCGGTGCCCTGCTCCAGGGTCACGTAATCGCCCAGCACCACCACCGAATCGCGCTCGACGAAGGGGTGCCGGCAGACTACCCCCTCCAGCTCCGCCCCGCGGAACTCCCGTTCGACTTCGGCCCCGGGGTCGCCCAGCACCTGCCGGAAACCGTCGGCCAGGTCCCGGGCCACCAGATAAGCCCGGCCCCCGCTAAAAAGGAGCACATACATAAACTCCGGGTGCACGCAGATGGCGACGTTGGACGGGATGGTCCAGGGCGTCGTGGTCCAAATCACGATGGCCGCGCCTTGATCCGGCACGAGTCCCCGGCCGTCAACCACCGGAAAAGCGGCGTGGATGGACGGAGACTCTTTTTCCGCGTATTCCACTTCAGCCTCGGCCAGCGCGGTCTCGCAGTCCGCGCACCAGTATACCGACTTCAACCCCTTGTAGATGTAGCCCCGCTTGGCCATCTCGCCGAAAACCTCAATCTGGCGGGTTTCGAAATGGGGTTGCAGGGTCAGGTAGGGGTTTTTCCATTCCCCGCGCACTCCCAGCCGCGTAAACTCGGCGCGCTGGATGTCCACGAATTTCAGGGCGTATTCCCGGCACTTCCGCCGGAACTCAACGGGGCCAAGCTCGCTCCTTTTGATTTTGAGCTGTTTGATGGCCTGCTGTTCGATGGGCAGTCCGTGGGTGTCCCACCCCGGCACGTACGGCGCACTGTAGCCGTCCATTGATTTGAACTTGACCACCATATCTTTCAGGATTTTGTTGAGCGAAGTGCCCAGGTGGATGTGTCCGTTGGCATACGGGGGGCCGTCGTGCAGAATGAACTTCGGCCGCCCGGCATTTTTGGCCTGCACCAGTTGGTAGATGTCGATTTCGTCCCAGAACCGCCCGATTTCCGGTTCCCGCTGCGGCAGATTGGCGCGCATCGGGAATTCGGTTGTCGGGAGGTTCAGGGTTTTGCTGTAATCCATTCGCGCTTCAAACCCCCAGGTTTACGGTTCGCAACTTAGGATTTGCCGCCGGCTATCGGCTTCAACTGCCGGGTTTCTGGCTGGGGTTCGGTTCCCCCCACGTCAGGCTCGGCCCCTGCGGTACCAGGCTCAACCCCCCTGCTCTCTTCCGAAATCACCGGCTTCATCTCCCGGGCCACTCCGTGTTCCTGGTCATCAAGCAGTTCGAGTTGGGTCTCCAAAAAAGACCGGAACTGATCCCGAAAAGCCTTTACTTGTTTTTTCATTTGCCGGTACTCCTGAAGAAGCTCGTCCACCTGACGTTGGGCCGCTTCCAGAGACTGTTCGGCCTGCCGGTGAGCCTGTAGCGTGATTTCTTCCGCCTTTCGCCGGGATTCCTCAAGAAGCAACTCGGCCTTCTGCGCCGCCTCGTGGCGAATCGCTTCGGCCGCCGTCCGGGCCTCGCTCCGGATGACATCCGCTTCTTTCTGCACGTTTTCCCTCAGTTCCTGGGCGTTTTTCTGGGCAAACACCAGAGTCTGCTGCAACGCGTTTTCTATCTCCCGGTAGTTGGAGACGTTCTGCTCCGCCCGTTCCACGGCATCCTTGAGTTCTTCGTTTTCCTTGAGCAGCGTTTCGATAGCGGCCGCCACCCGGTCCAGGAAGTTGTCCACTTCCTGGTCGTCATAGCCCCGGAAACAGCGCCGGAACTCTTTCTTTTTGATTTCCAGCGGCGTGACCATCGTGCACCTCCCCCTAAATCAGAAGCGTTATGATAACCGACCGGATCAGGTGCAAGACCAGCAGCGCCACAATGGGGGAAATATCAATCATCCCGAGCGGCGGGATGACGCGCCGGAAGATGTTCAGATAGGGATCCGTCAATTCGTACACGAACCGGACCACCGGGTTGTATGGATTGTGCGGGATCCAGGAAAGCAAAATCCGGCCGATGATCAGTAAGGAATAGACGCTGAAAGCCGTACTGACTACGTCGACTATAAGGCTCATGATCCACCCCGCTTATTAATCTCCCGGGCTCTTTCGGTAGCCTCCTGCACCGCCCGTTGCAGCGCCGCCCGCACGCCCCCCACTTCCAGCGCAAACAGACCGGCCGCCGTTGTGCCGCCCGGGGTAACAACCATGTCTTTCAACCGTCCCGCGTGTTCACCCGTCTCCAGTGCCATCTTCGCCGCCCCGTACATGGTCTGGGCCGCCAACATAGCGCTGACGTTACGCGGCAGGCCCATTCTTACCGCCCCGTCGGCCAAGGACTCCAGAACCAGGAACATGTATGCCGGGCCGCTGCCGCTCAAACCGGTTACGGCATCCAGCAACCGTTCCTCAACCTGGACCGCCAGGCCCACCGCCTCCAGTACGGTTCGGGCCCGGGCCTCGTCGCGGGAACCGGCGTAACGCCCAAGACAGTAGGCACTCGCCGCCGCGCCCACCAAGGCCGGCGTGTTCGGCATCACCCGGATCACCGGGAAACCTTCGCCTAAGCTTTCTTCAATATATTCCAGACTCACCCCGGCCGCGATACTGATCACCGTCTGCGACGGCCGCAATCCGGACCTGATCTCGGCGGCCACGTCACCGACAACATGCGGTTTCACGGCCAGGATCAGCACCTCGCCGAATTCCACCAGCCGCTGGTTTTCCGCCACGGTCCCAATCCCGGTTTCCCGTTCCAGATACTCCCGCCGCGGCCCGTACACCTCGCTGACCATCAGTTCTGCCGGAGAATGCGTGCCGGCCGCTAAGAGGCCCCGCACCAAGGCTTCCCCCATGGCCCCGCCGCCGGCAATGCCGACTTTGAAACGCTCTACGGTCAAGTTACTACACCCCTGTTACTTGATCCAGGGGAAAATCCCCCGTTCCGGCGCCTGGGTTTTGCCTTCGATGTCCACGTTGTTGGGCACGAACAGAAAGATGCCCCCGCCCACCTTCTGCTGGGCTCCGTTCAACGCCAAAGTGGCACCGCTCACAAAGTCCACGATCCGCCGGGCGATGTCGGTGTCCACGCGTTCCAGGTTTACGATCACGGGGCGCCGGTTTTTCAAGTGCTCGGCGATTTCCTGGGCCTCGTCGAACAACTTGGGCTCCACCACCACCACTCGTGTCTGCCGCTGCGCGTGGAGATTTACCACGGTGGCCTTCTTCTTGGGGTCCGGGCTCTCCCGCGGCACCCGCTCCTCCTGCACCTGTTCCGGCCCTTCATCCTCAAAACCCATGAAATTCAGGACCCGGTCCACCAGTTTTCTTCTTCCCACCGTCAGCCCTCCCTTAATGTGCATTTTCGGGGGCCGAAAACGGCCGTGCCCACGCGGACCAGATTCGCTCCCTCCTCCACCGCGACTTCGAAGTCGCCGCTCATTCCCATTGAAAGGTAACGTCCCTTGAAGCCGGGCACATCCGCAAGACTGTCAAAAAGCCGTTTCACGGCCCGGAAATAGGGACGCGTCTGTTCCGGGTCTTCCACAAACGGCGCGATAACCATAATTCCTTCGACATCCAGGCCGCCCAGTCCTGCCACCCGGCTGACAAAATCACCCACTTCGGCGGCCCCAACCCCGAGTTTCCCTTCGTCCGCCCCCGCTCTCACCTGGACCAGCACCCGGAACGGGCGCCCTTGCCCCCGGGCCCGGCGGTCCAGTTCCTCCGCCAGCGACCAGCGATCCAAACTGTGGATCAGTTCCACCCGGCCCACCAGGTACTTGACCTTGTTGCGCTGCAGATGACCGATGAAGTGCCACCGCGCTCCCGGCAGTTCAGGGTACTTCCCGGCCAGTTCCTGCACCCGGCTCTCTCCAAAGACCTGTACGCCCGCCTCCAAGGCCTTCCTGATCTGTTCCGGGCCGACGTCTTTAGAAACGGCCACCAGCCCGACGGTCTCCGGGTCACGCCCGGCGCGCCCGGCCGCTGCGGCGAGCCGCCGGCGAACCTGTTCCAGGTTGTGAACCACATCTATCGTTTGCACGCCTGTCCCGCCCCCGATCGTGTACCAGCTTAACAGCCGGGCCGATTTCAGGAGTATCTTAAACACAAGGCAAATTACCGGTACTTGTTTGGGGCATGCTATTCTACGCCCCGGCGGCAACTCCTGCGAAGAAAAAGAGCCCTGGCGCGGGCTCTTTCTAGTTCAGCTCTTTCCATTCTCCAGTAACCAGGTAGATAACTTCCTCGCCGATGTTCGTCGCCCGGTCCGCCAGGCGCTCCAAGGAGCGGGCAACCATAAGGAGGTACACCACGCAGGGAATGGTGTGGGGGTTTTCTTCCATGTAGGTGATCAGGTCCTGGAAGGTCAGGTTGTAGATCTCGTCCACGTCGTCGTCCATAAGGCACATCTGCCGGGCCTTTTCCACGTCACCGTGCACGTAGGCGTCCAAGCCGTCCTTGACCATGCGCTGGACAAGCTGCGCCATCCGGGGGATCTTCTCCAGCGGCTTGGCGGGCATCCGCCCGCAAACGCACATCGCCGCCCGGGCGATATCCTCGGCGTGGTCGCCCATCCGCTCCAGATTGATCAGGATCTTGATGCCGGTGACAATCACCCTCAGGTCCCGGGCCATCGGCTGCTGGGTGGCGATCAGCCGGATGCACCGGTTTTCGGTTTCGTATCTCATCCGGTCGATAGCATCGTCCCCGGTGATGACGTCTCTCGCGATCAGCGGGTCCTGTTTCAAGAGCGCCTCGAGAGCGTTGAAAATGCTCTGCTCGACCAGACTGGCCATCCGCAGGATGTCATGCTTCAAATCGTTCAATTCCGTGTCAAAAGCGCGCCGATTGGACAATGGGACCACCCCTGGCTCGATAAACTAATCGGTTAAATGTAATAAGCATTAATGTATCATATGCGTATTGAAAGGGCAAGAACCACTTGACTAGCCGAAACGCCCGGTAATGTAGTCTTCCGTCCGTTTGTCGGTCGGTTTGGTGAACAGGGTGTCTGTGGCTCCCGATTCCACTACTTCTCCGTTCAGGAAGAAAGCGGTAATGTCCGACACCCGGGCCGCCTGTTGCATGTTGTGCGTGACGATGATGATCGTGTAGTCCTTTTTCAGTTCCTGAAGCAACTCCTCGATCTTGAGCGTCGAGATCGGGTCCAGGGCGGAGCTGGGTTCGTCCATCAGGAGCACGTCGGGCCCCACCGCCAGCAGCCGGGCGATGCACAGCCGTTGCTGCTGCCCGCCCGAAAGCCCCAACGCCGAGCGGAACAGGCGGTCACGGACCTCCTCCCAGAGGGCCGCGTCCCGCAGGCTGCGCTCCACGATCTCGTCAAGCCGCTGCTTGTTCTTCAAACCGTGAATCCGCGGCCCGTAGGCAACGTTGTCGTACACCGACATCGGAAAGGGGTTGGGCCGCTGGAACACCATCCCGACCCGCTTGCGGAGTTGTACCACGTCAACCTCCGGTCCCACGATGTTCTGACCGTCGAGCAACACCTCTCCCGACACCCGCACCCCTTCAATCAAATCGTTCATCCGGTTCAAGACCCGCAAAAACGTGCTCTTGCCGCAGCCGGAAGGCCCGATGAGCGCGGTGATCCGCCGCTCCGGAACGTCCATGTTGATGTCGGTCAGAGCTTGGAAATCCCCATAGTGTAAATTGAGGTCCCGGATTGCGATCTTATTCTCCATCCGTCTTTCGTCCTCCTAGGTTTTGCCGAAAAGGCACAATGGCGCCGGCGCGAACCACCTGCCCGGTCAGAGCCCGATTCTCCCCCGATCCAGCCTAACACGCCATTATTAGTCCGGTGTTAAAGCAATGTTAAGGAAAAGTTAAGGCCGAAGCTCGATACCGGTACTAGGACGGCAAAAACAAAGAAAAGGTCGTGCCCTGGCCGGGCTTGCTCGTCACCCGTATTTTGCCGCCGTGACCCTCGACGGTGTGTTTGACGATCGCCAGCCCCAGGCCGGTGCCGCCCTGGGTGCGGGCCTTGTCCGCCCGGAAGAAGCGCTCGAAGATCCGGGGCAGGTTTTCCGGCGCGATCCCGGCGCCGGTATCCGAGACTTCCACTTCCACTCCGCCCTCGGCCGCCGCGGCCCGGATCGTAATCCCGCCTTTTTCGGTGAACTTTACGGCGTTGTCCAAAAGGTTGTTGAACACCTGGGCCAAGAGGTCCTCGTCCCCGGTCACCGGAGGCAACCCTTCGGGGAGTTCCACCCGCAGCGCCAGTCCTTTTTGCCGGGCCCGGGAGGCGAATGTATCCACCGCCCGTTGCACGACCGCAGGCAATTCCACCGGCAAACGGCCGAACATATTCCGCCGCTCCTCAATGGTGGCCAGTTTCAGCAGGTCGTCCACCAATTCGGTCAGCCGGTCGGTTTCCTCCTGAATAATGCCCAAGAAACGGTGCGCCGTTTCCGGCTCATTCACCGCGCCGTCCCTCAGGGCCTCGATGAACCCCCGGATGGACGTCAGCGGCGTGCGCAACTCGTGTGAAGCGTTGGCCACGAATTCGGTGCGCATTTCTTCCAGCCGGCGGCGCTCGGTGATGTCCCGGAAAAGGGCGACCACGCCGCCCTGAGGACCGCGGAGCGGGGTCAAGTGCACCCGAAAGATGCGCGGCTCCGGGGTCAGAATCCGCAGTTCCTGCTTCAAAGGCCGGCCCGTCTCCAGCGCCTGGCGGAAGAGCCGGTCCAGTTCGTAGTCCCGCACCACCTCGAGCACCGTCCGGCCGAGGCTCGCTTCCTCGTTCAGGCCGAAAGCTTCTTCAACCACCGGGTTGATCAGGATTACCCGCGTCTCCCGGCCGACGGCGATCACTCCGTCCGCCATACTGTCCAGAATGGCCTGGATCCGGTTTTTCTCGTCGGTCACCAGGCTCAGCGTGCCCCGCAAGCGCTGGGCCATCTGGTTGAAACTCTGCGCCAGCTTGCCGACTTCGTCGCCCTCGTATACCCGGATGGTTTTGTTGAGGTCACCCTCCGCAATCTTCTCGGCGGTCTCGGCCACCCTGGAGAGCGGCTGGCTGATAAACCGGGGGGCCAGGACGGCCATCGCCGCCGTGGCCAGGAGCCCCAGCGCCATCGCCGCTCCCGTACCGAGAAGGCCCGCGGCGGAAAGCGCCCATAAGGAGATGATCACCATCGCCAACAGCAGCAGGCTGAAAACCACCTGGTTCTGCATCCGTCTCATCCGCTCAACTCCCGGAAACGGTAGCCGACTCCGCGCACCGTTTCAATGTACTGGGGGCTTCCAGGCAGCCGCTGCAGTTTTTGGCGCACGTGACGCACATGCACGTCCACGGTCCGGGAATCCCCCGCATAGTCATAGCCCCAGACCTTCTGGAGCAGCAAATCCCGGGAGAAAACCCGGCCCGGACTCGCGGCCAACACCCACAACAACTCAAATTCGGTGGGCGTCAGTCGCTCCCGCGTTCCCGCCGCCTCAACCGCCAGACGTTCCGCGTCGATTACCAGGTCGCCCGACCGGACCATCTTGCGCCCCTCTTGCACCGGGACGTGACGACGCAGCCGCGCCTTGACCCGGGCGACCAGTTCCCGCACGCTGAACGGCTTGGCGATATAATCGTCGGCGCCCAGTTCCAGGCCGAGCACGCGGTCCAACTCCTGGCCCCTCGCGCTCAGGATGATCACCGGAATGTCCCGGGTGCGCTCGTCCTGGCGCATCAGCCGGCAAATGGTCAGCCCGTCCAGACCGGGCAGCATGACATCCAGCACCACCAGGTCGATCCGCTGCGCGTGGACCATCTCCAACGCCCGGTCGCCGTCGTGGGCCTCCAGCACCTGAAAGCCATCTTTCTCCAGGGCGTACCGCACCAGTTCGACAATGTGTTTGTCGTCCTCGACCACCAAAACCCTTGCCATTGACCAATCACTCCAGGGCCATTACTGCGGCCATCCGGCCGGTTATCCCCCGGGAGGCCCGGTGGGAAAAGAACTCTTCGGGGTGGCACGAAGTACACCACGGAGCAGTATCGATATGCTCGCTCCACACGCCGGCCGCCTCCAGAATCCGCCTGTTGAGCAACGCCAGGTCGAGCCGCCCGCCTTCCCCGGGGTGGCAGCGGACCTCCGCCGCGGGGCCGAATTGCCGGGCGAACATCTGGGCCACCTCCGGACCCACCGTATAGCAGCAGGCCCCGATCGACGGGCCGATTCCAACCAGCATTCTTTCGGGTGAAGCGCCGAAATGCTCCCGCATCAGGCTGACGGCCCGGGCGGCGATCCGGCCCAGAGTCCCCCGCCAGCCGGCGTGCACCAGGGCGATCGCCGGCCGTACCGGGTCGAAAAAGAAGAGGGGCACACAGTCACCATAAAAAGTGACGAGCGGCACTCCGGGGACATCGGTGGCCAGGCCGTCGACTCCGGGCACCGCCCCACCCGGGTCAAAAGCCCCCCGGCCCCGGTCGTCCGGCCCCACCACCGCCATCGCCGTTCCGTGCACCTGGGCGCAAGCCACCAAGTCCCGGTGGTTCAACCCGAGCGCCGCACAGAAAGAGGCCCGGTTGCTGAGGACCGCTTGCGGGTCGTCGCCCACGTGCAGTCCCAAGTTCAACGTACTGTGGGGGCCCCGGCTCCAGCCTCCCCGCCGGTTGCTGAAAGCGGCCCGAACGCCGTCCCCCCGCGCAAACCCGGGCGTATAGTATACCAGCCCGCCGGCTTCTTCTGCTCGAAAACCGGAACTAGCCCTCCCCGCGTCCATTTCCGCCCCCCGCATTGCCGTGCAGATCCACATCCAGGGCCACCAGCTTCTCTAAGATGCGGTTATACGCTTCTGGTTCGGAATGTGTTTTGAGATACGCTTCCGTCCGGGCACGCAGGCCGGAAAATACCTGCCAAAGCCTTTCCTCCACCGTCCGCCCCGGACCAAGAATGACTGTTTCCTGCCACCCGGGCCGGTAGGCCTCAAACCCGGCGGCCCCGAGCAATTCCCGCAACGCTGCGGCGGCGACGGCCTCCCCGTGTACCAGGAAGATCCGGCGTGGTCGTACCCGGAAATTGGCTACCCACTCCAAAAGCATCTTCTGGTCGGCGTGGGATGAGAAACCGTTGACATTCACAATGTCGGCCTTGACCACGATGTCCTCGCCAAAGAGCCTCACCCTCTTCGCCCCCTCCACCAGGTACCGGCCCAGAGTGTCCTCGGCCTGGTAACCCACAAACAAGACGGTGGATTCGGGACGCCAGAGGTTGTGTTTCAAGTGGTGCCTGATCCGGCCGCCGTCACACATGCCGCTGCCGGCGATGATCACGTTCGGGCCGGGCGACTCGTTCAGCGCCCGGGACTCCTCCACCGTTCGGGCCAGTTTCAGATGCGGCGTGCCCAGGGGATCGATACCGCCGGCCGCGAGGCTTGTCGTTTCGTCGTCGAAGCATTCGGGGTGGCGGCCGAAAACCCGGGTAATCGCCACCGCCAGGGGACTGTCCAGCCAGACGCTCACCGGCGGCAGTTCCCCGTTCCGGTCCAAGGCGAAGACGTAATAGATCAAGTCCTGGGTGCGTTCCACGGCGAAGGCGGGGATCAGCAGGTTGCCGCCCTTGTGGTAGGTGTCCCAAATCGCCTTCTTCAGGGCTTCCCGGCCGGCCTCCGGGCTGGGGAGGTACATCCGCGCCCCGTAGGTGGACTCCAGGACCAGGTAGTCGGCATCCAACACATTGGTTGGGTTTCGGACAAAGGGCCGGTCCTGGTTCCCCAGGTCACCGGAAAAAACCAGCTTGGTTTCCCCTGCCGGTCCGGCGACGCGGACCTCGATCAGGGCGCTGCCCAGGATGTGGCCGGCATCGCGGTAACAGCACTCCACCCCGTCCGCCAGAGTGATCTGCCGGTCATAATCGACCGGGGTGAAGTACTCGAGGCACCGGTAGGCGTCGTCCTCAGTGTACATCGGCGTGAGCTGGGGCTGCCCCGATCGCTTGGCCTTACGGTTTTTTAAGGCCACCTCCGATTCCTGGATGGAGCCGCTGTCCGGCAACAGCACGCGGCACAGTTCCACGGTACATCCGGTGGCCAGAATGCGGCCGCGGAAACCGTGCTTGACGAGCTTCGGCAATAGGCCGCTGTGGTCGATATGGGCGTGGGTCAACAGCACCAGGTTGATGCTCTCCGGAGCGAAGGGGAACGGTTCGTAGTTTCTTTTCCGGATTTCCTTGCGGCCCTGAAACAACCCGCAGTCCACCAGGAGCCGGAGTTTGCCCGTGTCCAGCAGGAAACAGGATCCGGTCACCGTGTCGGTGGCACCGTAGAAAGTCAGACGCAAGGCGAAGCGCCTCCCTGCTGTTTCAATGACTGACTAGATTATAGCCGCTAATCTCCAAGGACGGCAACCGGATTGCGCAGAAAGCAGCTGAAAACTCGAGGGAGGTAAACACAAGGAGGCTGGTGAACACTAAAGAAGCGTTTTCTTGTCACCGCCGGAATCTTCGAACTTGCCGGTGAGCGTGAAGCGGACCCATAAACCGGGTAACAACGGAGTTCGGAAAAAGAGACGGACTCGGACCCTCCGCCCTTGACAGCCGCAGGGCGTCAGGCTTAAGCTAGGGACGAAAGGAGCGGTCTATTGTGCCGGTATACGAGTTCAGATGTCCTTGGTGCCAGCGGAAATTCGAGAGGCTTTGCCGCCTCGGTGAAAACGGAGCGCACCTTGCCTGTCCGGAGTGCAACACCTCCGGCGTGGTACGAATCGTTTCCGGGTTCAGTTCGCCGGGTACGGAGGGCGGAAAGGGCGATGCCTGTGGGCCCTGCACCAAATCCAGTTGTGCCGGCTGCCGTTGACCCTGTCGATCAAAAGGCGAAAGCCCCGGTCAATACTCCGGCTATCTGCGCGCCGGAAAGCGTTCAACGTAGTCAGGCACCTCTACCAAAATTACGTCCACTCCGATTTTAACGATCTTTTCCCAAGGGACCATGATTTCGTCGTCGCGCCCAAAAAAACCGAGCACCCTTGATGAGCCGGCCAGGATGAGCGCGCTGATCCGGCCGTTGTCGAGATCGATGTCGATATCCTTGATCAACCCCATGCGCCGGCCGTCGATCACATTCACAATTTCACGCATCCGGAGGTCGGACACCTTCAGCATCTGGATCACCCCGTTAATTATATGTACGCCGCACCTTCCGGAAGAACCAAAACCGCCCCGGGGTGAGAGGTGAGAGGTGGGAAGTGAGAAGTGGGAAGTGAGAAGTGGGAGGTTTAAAGGAATTCGGCATGCGGATTTCCGGCCCCTTATCCCACCTCCAACTTCCCACTTCCCACATCCCAGACCTGGCTGCGGCCCACTACCTAGATCCGTTCCTCCTTGTCTTTGCCGTTTAAGTGTCCGGCCAGGTTCGCCGCAATGGCCGCGGACCTTTCCCAAAGTTCGGCCGCCCTGAACTTCACCTGCAGCCGACCGGACCCGGCAGCGGGAACGCCATCCGCGGTGCCCGCCCCAAGCGCCTGGGGCTCCGCGTCCACGAAGCACAGCGGCGGGAAGAGCACGCACCACCAGTTGGCGCCGCCGCCGGACCCAAGAGTCACCCGGACGGCCTGGTAATCACCGGCGGCCAGGGTCAGGCTCCCATAGGTCCTGGTCGGGAATGCAAAGGTGCCGTAGCCTACCTCAACCGGATAGTGCTTCCCGGCTTTTTCCACTTCCGCCTGACTGACCTGTTGGATCATAACCAGGCTGTCACCGATAACCTGCCCGGCCTCCCGGGCGTCATGCACCCCGAACACGAGGGGACGCACATTTTCCACCACTGCTTGGCGCACCCGATGCTTCAAAACCTGGTCGGCCTCATCGTCGCTGTGGGGCACGATGTGAATCCGGATCAAGTTGTCCTGGTTGTAGGCCGGTAGGGCCGCCTCCTGCTGCCAGTGCACCGCGGCCCCACCCGCCGCCACTGCTCCCGCCACCAGCACGCCCACCACCAAAAGCTTCGTTTTCCGCATTTCAACCATACCTCACTTTGAGAGTCAAATGTATTTGCGCATATGGCTTAAGGCCGCTTTTTCCAGCCTGGACACCTGCGCCTGGGAGATGCCGATTTCCTCGGCCACCTCCATCTGCGTTTTCCCCTCGAAGAACCGCAGGGTTAGAATGAGTTTTTCCCGCTCGTTCAGCTTGCGGATCGCGTCTCGGATGGCGATGCCCTCCAGCCAGTTGGCATCAGCGTTTTTATCGTCAGAGACCTGGTCCATCACAAAGATCGGATCCCCGCCGTCGTGGTAAATCGGTTCGAAAAGTGAGATCGGTTCTTGAATGGAGTCCAGAGCGAACACGATTTCCTCGCGGGGTATATTCAGTTCCCGGGCGATTTCGCTCACCGACGGCTCGCGCGAAAACCGGTTGGCCAGGTTGTCCCGAACCTGAAGCGCCTTGTACGCTACGTCACGCAAGGAGCGCGAGACCCGGATGGGGTTGTTGTCCCGCAAGTAACGCCTGATTTCGCCGATGATCATCGGCACGGCGTAGGTGGAGAACTTGACGTTCTGGCCCAAGTCGAAGTTGTCAATGGCCTTGATCAGGCCGATACATCCGACTTGGAACAGGTCGTCCACAAACTCACCGCGGTTCGTGAACCTTTGGATCACGCTCAAAACCAGTCTGAGGTTCCCGTTGATGAGTTTGGACCGGGCCGAGGGATCTCCGGCTTGCATCTCCTGGAACAGCTGCCGCATTTCAGCGGCGGTCAAGACGGGGAGCTTGGACGTGTTAACCCCGCAAATCTCCACCTTGTTGACCACAACCCGGCCTCCCTGCGTTATTTGATTGTCCTCATTATTGCCTTGCCCGCAGGCGTTTATACCCGCACCACGGCCGGCCCACCGGGCGGGAGCCGGAAAAACTTATGCCCCGGCCGGCACCGGAGCAAGGTTTGGTTGACTGATTGGCGGGCTTTGTGGTTTCCTACCCGAAACGGTAGATCTCTTTCTTGAGGCGGTTGATGATTCGTTTTTCGAGGCGCGAAATGTAGGATTGGGAGATGCCCAACAGGTCGGCCACTTCTTTCTGCGTCTTTTCTTCCCCATTGTTCAAGCCGAAGCGCAGTTCCATGATCCTGCGCTCCCGGTGGGTCAGTTTTTGGAGGGCCAGGCGGAGCAGCTTGTGATCAACCTCCATCTCCAGGTCTTTATAGATAATGTCGGAGTCGGTGCCCAACACGTCCGAAAGCAAGAGTTCGTTGCCGTCCCAGTCTATGTTCAACGGCTCCTCGAAAGAGATTTCACCGCGGACCCTGCTGTTGCGCCGCAGGTACATCAAGATTTCATTTTCAATGCACCGTGAAGCATAGGTGGCCAACTTGATCCGCTTACGAGGATCGAAGGTGTTCACCGCCTTGATCAGGCCGATGGTTCCGATGGACACCAGATCCTCAATCCCTACACCAGTGCTTTCAAACTTGCGCGCGATATAGACTACCAGGCGCAGGTTGCGTTCGATCAGGGTGCTGCGCACCCCGTGGTCGCCGGCCTCCAGACGGTTGATTAATCCCGTCTCCTCGTCCAGGGTGAGCGGCGGCGGCAGGGTTTCGCTACTGCCGACATAATGCCCCTCGGGATGATAGCCGACACTCCGCAGGAGCCTAACCGCCAGTAGCCGCAGGTAAAGCCTGATCTGCCAGGCTTGACGCACACTTATCCCCCCTTGTCAGAATCCGGCCGCCTTCTCTAAAAGGCGCGGATTGACGAGCGCCCGGTAGGTGGCTTCGGGACACAGCTGACGGTGGTATACCCCGATCACTACCTTGCGCACCCGGATGTTTTCCGAGCCGTACCGGATTTCAACCTCATCCGGCCGAAACCCCAGCAATAGCCCGCTGCTGCGCCCCAGGGACTGAAAGGGGATTACCCTGAACCTGCCGGCCCATCGGCTTTCGCCCAGACTCTTCAGCACGCGGACGAGATCCGGTTCCTCCCCGGTCTCGAAGGTCGAGTGGACTTCGGGCGGCAACAATTCCCGCACGGCGTTGAATTCCACCACCACCACCGGGTGATTGGTCAGCGGATCGGAGAGTTGGTTGCCGGTGTCGAGCAGGGCGTTGACCGAAAGGCTTCTTCCGTGGGTACGGATCCGTACCGGGATGTGAAACAGCCCTTTCAATCGCCGCCGCCTCAAGAATGTACCCCCGCTGCGCCCTACCAGCCACATCACCGCCAGAGCGGCCGTCACGGCCGGCCAGAAGTAGCCCCGCGGCACATCCAGGAAGCCGGCCACGCCAGCCGACTCGCCGCCGCCGAAGAAATAGGTGAGTCCGAACACCAACCCGCCCAGCCCAAAAGACGCCAGATAGAAAATCGCGAAACACGCCCCGAACTTGCGGACCGGCTGCGGGTAAAAAGCGGTGGCCAGCATCAGCAGAGAAACGCCGACCTTGGCCGGTATTCCCGTCAACCAGGCCGGCGCCGGCAAAAACACTAACAGGACATAGGCAGCGCCGAGCGCGGCGGCGCCCAGAAGCCGCCGGAAGGTAGCGGGAACCAGGGCCACCCGGGCGGTAAACCAAAGGATGGTGAAGTTCATGAGCACGTTGCCCAGGAAGAACTCGTCCAGATACACGGTGTACGTCACGCAAAGCCCCACCTCGCCCCCAATCCCTACCACTTTATATGACTTGAACCAGAGATTATGCCAAAAACAAAACCCCGGTTCCTATTATAGCAACCGGGGTTGGAAAAACCTGTAAAAAGGTAGCCGGGTGTCCGGTTTTTTTATCGACGGTATCGGCTATTCTGTTTCCTCTACCGTCTCCGCAGAAACTCGGGAATATCGAGGTCGTCATGACTGGTAAACGGGCGCAGCTCATCTTCGGGTGCCGCAGCGGCGGCCTGGCGCGCCGCCTCCAATTCGAAACCGGTGGCGATCACCGTCACCCGGACCTCGTCATTCATCGCTTCGTCAATGACGGCCCCAAAGATGATGTTCGCCTCCGGATCCACCGCCTGGGCAATGATCTCGGCTGCTTCGTTGACCTCAAACAGCCCGAGCGAACTGCCGCCGGTGATGTTCAAAAGAACGCCGCGCGCTCCGTCCACCGAGGTTTCCAGGAGCGGGCTGGAAATCGCCATCCGGGCCGCTTCCGCCGCCCGGTTGTCGCCGGCCGCCGTGCCAATGCCCATCAAGGCCGAACCCGTCTCCTTCATGATCGTCTTTACGTCGGCGAAGTCCAGGTTGATGAGTCCCGGCACCGCAATCAGGTCGGAAATCCCTTGGACCCCTTGTCTCAAAACGTCGTCGGCGATACGGAAAGCCTCGATGATGGACGTGTTCTTTTCGATCACCTGCAGGAGCTTGTCGTTCGGAATGGTGATCAGGGTGTCCACTCGGGTCCTCAGGTTCTCAATCCCCGAGTCGGCCTGCTGATAGCGCTTACGCCCCTCGAAGGTGAACGGGCGGGTCACCACGCCCACCGTGAGCGCTCCCAAATCCCGGGCCACCTCGGCCACAATGGGCGCCCCGCCGGTGCCGGTGCCCCCGCCCATGCCGGCGGTGACAAACACCATGTCCGCCCCCTTCAAACCCTGGACCAACTCGTTCCGGCTTTCCTCGGCCGCTTTCTGCCCAACCTCGGGGTTGCCCCCCGCGCCGAGGCCTTTGGTGAGCTTGGTCCCGATTTGGATTTTATAGCTGCACAGGGATACCGCCAGTGCTTGCGCATCGGTGTTGATGGCGATGAACTCCACGCCTTTCAGCCCTGCGCTGATCATCCGGTTCACGGCGTTGTTGCCGCCCCCGCCGACACCCACCACCTTGATATTGGCAAAACTGCTGGCTTCCAACTCCAGATCTATCACCCGGCTCCCCCTTTCGCACGCGCGGCGTACGGCTCTAGTATTCAACACCCAGGCGAACATTCCCTTTAGCCGGCCTCATTTTTTCTGCCAACGACGTAGCGGCGGATGATGCCCAGGTTTTGAAACAACCGTACGCCGAAGGCAACCACCGCGGCGATGTATATGTCCACTCCGAGCCGGTCTCCGATAAATACCAGCAGCGCGGCCATCAAGGCGTTACCGGCGAAACCGGACAAGAACACGAGGTTGTCGAACTTCTCTTCCAAAGCGGCCCTGATTCCGCCGAACACCGAGTCCAGCGCGGCCAGGATGGCGATTCCCAGGTATTTGGCGTATGCCGGCGGCAGGAACGCGGGAATGCTCATCCCGATTCCGAACCCGATGACCAAGCCGATCACTGCCAGCCAGACGCTAACCCACACGCGACTACACTCCTTCCCTCAGCGGCCGGGCGTATTCCGGGCGGGGGCGGCCCTGGTACGCCGGCAGCACCAGTTCAGTTCTGGTTTCAATGACCACGTTGATGCCCCACTGCCGCAGGGTCTCGGCCAGCCCCCCGGGAAACTCCAACGCCTTGACCAGGTCGTCGGGGTTGCCGATCGCCTGAATCCGGTAGGGGGCCGATACGCGTTCCAGGTTGACGTTGATGAACGGCCCGGCCTGCCGGATTTCACTCGAGGCGGTCAGCCGCTGGTCATTGACCGCGATCGCCTCCGCTCCGGCCGCCCGGAGTTCATTTACCACGCGCAGGAGGTCTTCGTCACGCACGGCGAACAAAAACCCGTCCGGCCGGTCAATGCCCGGCACGTTATGCAGGATAAGCTCCACACCGGGCCCAGCCACCCTGGTGAGACCGGCCAGAACCATGTGTTTTTCAATTTCGGCCCGCAAAGCGAACTCGGCCTGCTCAATGCCCTGCCGGGCCGTTTCCACCTTGTCGTCCATTTCCCGGACCTCCGCCGCCAGGCTCTCCTTTTCCAGCGCCAATTCCTTAAGTTCGGCGGTCAGGATGCGGCCCCGGTCGTGCGGAGGCAGGGGCGGCTCCGGAAGCTCCAGCAGCCGCACTTGAAATCCCACTAAGAGGCCCAGGAGCAGCCCCACCACGGCAATGGAAAAGTACCGGGGGTGCACAGCCTTAAGAACCCCCTTCCTGAGAAAGCGGCCGCGCGTAGTTGAAGGTGGTCGGCCCGGTATACGCCGGTATGCCGGCCTCCGCCACCCGGCGCACCGTGACCTGGATGCCCCAGTACTTCAGGGTGTCCATTACACCGTCCCGCATTTCAAGCGCCGCAATCATAGTGTCCTGATTCCCGATCGCCGTAATCACGTATGGAGGGGTCAGCCGTTTGGTCTTGTTTACCCGGACGGCCGGACCGATGCACATCACCTCACTGGTGGCCACGATCCGTTCCCCGTTGATCGCCAGCGCTTCCGCCCCGGCGGCGCGCAACTCGTTCAACACCCGCACCAGATCCTCATCGTGCAAAACATAAAGGTTCGGATTCTGCCCGATTTGCGAAGGCAGACTGCTGTCACTCAAAACCACTTCGATTCCCGGTCCGGTCACCGACGACATGCCGGACTGGATACGCACCGTTTCCAGTTCGTTACGCAGGCGCCCGTGCCGCGCCTCCCCGGCCACCTGGTCCAACTCGTTCCGGAGTTCGCTGTTCCGGACGCGCAACGCGTCCCGCTCCGCACGGGCCGCCTTCACCTCCTGAGCCAACTGTTCAATTCGTTGGACGGTGGTGGTAGCAACCCTGTCCTGCTGCGCCCTGAACTGAGTGGACAGCATCAGGCCGAGTACAAGGCCGACGACAACCAGGACCCAGTGAAACTTACTCCTCAACACCGCCGCCACCTCCGGCATACTTCACCACGGTCTTGTCGGGCTCCGAAAGGTCGATATACTCCACCTTGCGGCCGTCATCCCGGACCAGCGTCAGCACCTCCGCCAACAGCACGCCCTTTTGTTCCAGACGCTCAAGCCGGCCCAGGCGGATTTCGATTCCATCAATAGTATAAAGGATCAGCCGGAGATCCTCTCCGAACCAGACCTCGGAAAGCCCGGCCACCACTTCCTCCGGCAGTCTCTCTACGGCTTCCAGGGTTCGCGGCAAGTTGGGGTTTTTGATCCCAACACCGGTGATTACAGGCAAATCATCCCAGCCCTTCCTCTTTTTGCGCACCGGAACCCCTTCCACGTCCACCTCCCAGAATTCCCCCTGAATACTCAAGAGGGCCACCGGCACTCTTTCGGCCACCACAATGCGGACCGCCGAAGGGAACTCCCGGACCAGCCGGGCCTCCCGAACAGCGGGGAGTGCTTCGAGGCGGTCCCGGGCCTCCCCTGTTTGCGCCCGGAAGATGTTGGTTCCGGGAACCAGCCCGCTGGCGGCGATAATCTCTTCGGCCTGCAGCCAAAGGTTGCCCTCCACGGTAATAGTGTCAATCTCAAACAACGGCGAACCAACGAGGATAAACCCCGCCACAAGGATGACAATCGAAAACAGGATGGTTTCCCACCAGTTGAGCCTCGGTCCGGGCACGTCCAATCCCCCTGAATGATACGTAATTATAACTCCGGCACCGGGACTTGTCCAAATCCAAACCAACAAGGGGCGGGCTATGCCCGCGCCCTTATGATCTCTGCTCCCAGATTGCGGAATTTTTCTTCCAATCTCTCGTAACCCCGGTCAATATGCTCGGCCCGCCCGACCACGGTAGTGTTTTCGGCGCCTAGTCCGGCTAGGACGAGAGCCGCGCCCGCCCGCAGGTCGGAGGCCTCCACGAGCGCTCCGCTCAAGTTCCTCTTGCCTTTGATGATCGCCGTGTTGCCTTCCACCCGGATGTCCGCCCCCAGGCGCCTCAGCTCGGGAACGTGCTTAAAACGGTTCTCGAAAATGGTTTCGGTCACTGTGGATGTTCCCTCAGCCAGACTCAGCAAGGCCACGAACTGGGGCTGCATGTCGGTGGGGAAGCCCGGGTAAGGCAGCGTCCTGACGTCTATAGCTTTGGGCCGTTCCGGGCCGCGGATGTGGACGGCGTTTCCGGCCGCTTCCAATTCAGCCCCGGTCTCCCGGAGTTTGGCCAGAACCGGTTCCAGGTGGTCCGGGATGATGTTCTCCACCGTCACCTCACCTCCGGTGACGGCGGCCGCCATCAAGTAGGTGCCGGCTTCGATCCGGTCGGGGATCACCGTGTGCCGGCAGGGATTGAGACTTTCCACTCCTTCGATGCGGATTACGCCGGTCCCCGCCCCGCTGATCCTCGCACCCATCCGGTTCAAATAATCCTGCAAATCGGCGATTTCCGGCTCCCGGGCCGCGTTCCGGATGGTGGTACGGCCGCGGGCCAGGGTGGCGGCCATCATGATGTTCTCCGTAGCGCCGACGCTGGGAACGTCGAGATAGATGTCGGCGCCCGCAAGCCCTGCGGCTTCGGCCCGGATAAAACCCGCCCGGTCCTCGATTCGTGCCCCCAGAGCGCGCATCCCCCGCAGGTGCAGGTCCATCGGCCGCGAACCGATATCACACCCCCCGGGCTGAGAAATGAGAACGGAGCCAAACCGCCCGAGGAGCGGGCCGAGTACAAGGTTGGAGGCCCGCATTTTACGCATTAAATCCTCGCCGATTTCCCGGGGCGCCACGTTGCGGTTGTCAATCCGGAGGCAGTGGTCCTCCCGGTTGATGCGGGCCCCGAGGTACTTCAAAAGCTCAACCATCACCCCCACGTCTTGCAGCTTCGGTACGTTTTTGATGAAAGACTCTCCCCCGCACAAGAGGCTGGCCCCCAGAATCGGGAGTACGGCATTTTTCGCGCCGCTGACCGCAATGTTCCCCTTAAGGCGGTTTCCCCCCTTGATGATAATGCGCTCCATACGTCACCCCGCCTTAGAAATCGCCCATCAGTTTCACCTCTAGTCCCAATTCAATCCCGAATCTATCACCTACCAACTGGCGTATTTGCCTGATCAACTCCAGGATATCCCGTGCCGTGGCCCCGCCCGTATTCAGCACGAAATTCGCGTGTTTTCGCGACACCGTGGCGCCCCCCACCCGCAGGCCTTTCCCGCCTGCGGCCTCAATCAGCCGGCCGGCCGAATCGCCCGGCGGATTCTTGAACACGCAACCCGCACTCGGCTGGTCAAGCGGCTGTGTTTCCCGGCGCCGGTTCAGAAAACGCTCGATTTCGCGGCCGATTTCGTTCTTGTCTTTCGGAAAACAACGCAAGGCCACCGCGGTCACGATTTCCGGTCCGGCCTGGATGTTGCTCCACCGGTACCGGAAACCGAGTTGGCTCACCGCCCGCCGCTCAACCGTTCCCGAGCGGTCGACCACCGTGACCTCTTCCACCCGGTCACCCATGCACAACCCGTTGGCGCCCGCGTTCATTACCACCGCTCCGCCCAACGACGCCGGAATCCCAGCCATAAACTCAAGTCCGCCCAGACCTGAAGCTTGCGCCGTCCGGACCAAACGCGAAAGTCTGACTCCACCCTGCGCCAGGATTATGTTCCCGTCGAGCCCCACCCGGTCCATACCGGTACCCATCCGGACCACGACCCCCCGCAAGCCCGCGTCACTTACCAGCAGGTTGGAGCCGTTACCCATCACGGTCAGCGGCAGTCCCCGCTCGGCGGTAAAACGCAGCACGAACCGCAGGTCTTCAACTGCAGCCGGCTCCACGAAAAAATCGGCCGGACCGCCGACGCGCCAGGTAGTGTGGGCCCCCAGCATCTCGCCAGCGCGTACCGAACCCCTGATTCCCGCTTTCAGGCCCAGGTAGACTTCCATTATCTTCCCTCCAGGATCCGGAGCAGCGCCCGCCCGGTCCTCCAAATGTCCCCGGCGCCCAGGGTGATCACCAGATCCCCCTCTCGAACCATCGCCGCCAAGTAGGCCACCAATTGGTCCTGCTCTTCGAACAGCACGGGTCGAACTCCCTGGTGCTTCGGAATCTCGTCTCCGATCAACCGGGCACTGACGCCGGGAATCGGTCTTTCACCGGCCGGGTAAATCTCGGTCAAGCACACCTGATCGGCGGCCGTGAAGGCCTTGCCGAACTCCTTGTGCAAAAACCGGGTGCGCGTATAGCGGTGCGGCTGAAACACAGCGATCAGACGCTTCGGCCCGGTCTGGCGGGCAGCCTCCAGCGTGGCCCTGACTTCCGTAGGGTGGTGGGCGTAGTCGTCAACCACCCGCACTCCCCGGCTTTCCCCCACTAGCTCGAACCGCCGCCGGACTCCCCGGAAGTTCCTGAGTGCCTGGGCAATCTCCGGAAACTCCAATCCTACGTGCCGGCCCACGGCCACCACCGCCAGTGCGTTCAGGAGGTTATGGCGGCCCGGAATGGTCAGCTCAAGACGGCCCAGAAGTTCCCGTCTCCAGTAAACGTCGGTGCCCGAGACCGCGCCGTTCAGGTGAAACCGAGCCGCCCGGCAGTCGGCGTCCGGCGCCGAGCCGTAAGTGATGACCGGAACGGGCAACTCGTGCGCCACCCGGCGCAGAAAGGGATCATCGTAGTTTAAGACCGCCACCCCGTCGCGCGGCACCTTGAAGATGAACTCCCGGAAGGCCTTTCGGATGGCCTCCACCGTGTGGTAGTAGTCCAGGTGATCGTCCTCCACGTTGGTGACGACCACAATGGACGGGTCAAGGAGGAAGAACGAACCGTCACTCTCATCGGCTTCCGCCACCAGGAACTCCCCGCTGCCCGTTTTGGCGTTGCCAAATCCATTCATTTCGCCACCGATGATCACCGTCGGGTCCAATCCCGTCCGCTCCAGCAGGAAGGCCACCAGTGAGGTGGTGGTGGTCTTGCCGTGGGCGCCGGCGACCGCGATCCCTTTCCAGTGGCGCATCAGACGCCCCAACATCTCTGCCCTCGGAACAACGGGCAAGCCCCGTTTGCGCGCCGTCACCAGTTCCGGATTGTCGGGCGGTACGGCGGACGAATACACCACCAGTTCGGCGTCGCCCAGGTGAGACGGTGAATGCCCATAAAACACCCGGGCCCCGCGCATCTGCAACTTGTCGGTGATTTCCGACTTCTTTAGATCCGAACCGCTGACCTTGCACCCCCGGTCCAAAAGGACCATGGCAATGCCACTCATCCCAGCGCCGCCGATACCGACAAAGTGTACGCGTTCGGGTGCTAGAGGCACATAAACTCGCTCCTTCCTCCAAGGCGTCTGTTCTTTGTATACTATGCGCACTCCAGACAGGGTGTTACGTTAGCCTGTCCGGGACCGGATGAAACTAGGTGTACGAGTGACATGTTTCAATTATCTCGTTCCTTTTCCTGCAAGCTTCTCAATGGTATCCAGAATGCTGTCCAGGGCGCGCGGCTTACCCAGGGCTTTGCCCGCCCGACCCATTTCCGCCAGTTTCCGGGGTTCGTTCAGGAGGGCGGTGACGGCGGCCAAAAGACGCTCTCCGGTCAATTCCCGGTCCGGAATAAGCAGGGCCGCACCCCGCGCGGAAAGGGCCCGGGCGTTATACTCCTGGTGGTTTCCGGTGGCGAACGGATAGGGCACCAGAATGCTCGGGAGCCCGAGCACCGTGAGTTCGGCGATGGTCGAAGCTCCGGAGCGGCAGATCACCAAGTCGGCCGCACCCAGGAGAGCGGCGATGTCGTGGAAGTAGGGCGCGACCACAAGGTTGCCGGGCGGCCGGGAAAAAGAACCGGCCGCCTCCATAAGCGGCGCGAACTCGCCGTATCCGGACGTCCCGGTGGCGTGAAACAACCACACATCAGGACGTTTACGGAAGGCCTGTACCACCGGGATCATCGCCTGATTGAGACTCCTGGCGCCCCGGCTGCCCCCGAAGGACAGCAACACGAAGGCTTTCTCCGGAAGGCCCAGGTGCCGGCGCGCCTCGTGCCGGCTGGTGCTCAGGATTTCCGGCCGCACCGGCAGGCCCGTAAGGATGATCCGGGCCCGGGCCGGAAAGTACCCGGCGGCGTCGACAAAAGTCACCGCCGTGCGACTGGCGTAGCGCGCCAGCATCCGGTTGGTCAAGCCGGGCAGCGCGTTTTGCTCGTGGATCAGGGTCGGGATTCCCCGCAGCACCCCGGCCAGCACCACCGGCCCGCACACGTAACCGCCGGTGCCCACCACCACGTGCGGGCGGAAACGGCGCACCAGGGACAATGACTCTTGGAGTCCCCGCCCCGCCTGCAACACCGCCGCCAGGTTGGCGGGGCTCAAACTTCGCTTCAGTCCCGCCGCCGGAACGGCGTAAAACGGCAAGCCCGTAGGGGGGACGATCTCACTCTCCAGTCCCCGGCTTGTCCCGACGTACAGCAGGTCGGCGCCGGAATGACGCCGCTTGATTCCTTCCGCAATCGCCAGCGCCGGGTAGATGTGGCCGCCGGTACCGCCCCCGGCAATGATAATGCGCAAGAACCCAGACCTCATTTCATGGTGCTCATTTTCCGGTGGCGTACTTAGAGATATTCAACAGAATTCCCACGCCGACCAGGGTGAAAATCAGGGAGTTGCCTCCGAAACTGATAAAAGGCAGGGTAATCCCGGTGATCGGCATGCTCCCGGTGGCCACCCCGATGTTGATGATGGCCTGTAAGACAATGCCCGCCGTCAACCCGGTGGCCAGCAGGCTGGAAAACGCGTCGGGGGCGGACACCGCGATCCTCAAACCCCGCCATAGGAAAACCGTAAAAAGACCGATGATTAGAAAGGCGCCGATAAACCCCAATTCCTCGCCCACCACCGCGAAGATGAAGTCGGTGTGTTGCGCGGGCAGGTATAGGAATTTTTGCTTGCCCTGACCGAGACCGGTGCCGAAAAGTCCGCCCGAACCCAGGGCGTAAAGCGACTGGATGATTTGAAGCCCGCTGCCCTGCGGGTCCTGCCAGGGATCCAGGAAGGCGAGCAGGCGCTCCAACCGGTAAGGAGCGACGGCGATGGCCGCCCCGACGCCCGCCAGGCCCAGCACACCCAGGCCCGCCAAAGTGCTGAGCCGGGCTCCGGCCGCGAAGAGCATCACGAAGATCGTGCCCGCCAGAATAATGGCGGTGCCCAGGTTGGGCTGGAGGAGAATCAGACCGCAAGCGGCCCCAAGCATAACCAGAAACGGCAAAAGACCGCGGCTGAAATGCCGCACCAGCTCGCCCTTCCGGGACAAGCCGTAGGCGGTGAAGACCACGAGGCAGAGCTTGACGAACTCTGACGGTTGCATAGTGACCGGGCCGATCCCGATCCACCGCCGCGCCCCGTAAGCCTCTATGCCGATCCCCGGGATGAGCACCAGGATCAGCAGGACGAACGCCGCCGCCAGCATCGGCAGGGCCCAGCGCCGCCATTTCCGGTAGTCCTGGTTCATCGCCAGGAACATCGCCGCCAGGCCGATCAGAGCCCACAGCAGTTGGCGCTTGAAGTAATGGAAACTGTCGTTGAAGTGAATGAGGGAGCTGTACTCACTGGCGCTCAAAATCATGACCAGGCCGATGCTCAACATCATCAACACGGTCAGGAAAAGCAGAAAATCAGGAGCCCGGCTGGTTTTAGGCACTAACCCGCCCCCCCCCTTGCCCATCACTGCTGTTTGTCCGCCAGTTCCCGTACCAGGCGGCGAAAGAGGTCGCCCCGCTCCTCGTAGTTTCGGAACATATCCCAACTGGCACATGCCGGGGACAAAAGCACCACCTCGCCGGGACGAGCAGCTTTTCGCGCCAGTTGCACGGCGGCGGGCAGGTCTTTCGCCCACACGACCTCCGCCAGGCCCGCCCGGAAGGCGGCGGCGGCCATTTCCGGGGCGCACTCCCCCAGAACGACCAGTACCCGCACCGTCTCCTTGGCCTTTTCCATAAAGGCGGAGAAATCGTTGCCCTTGTTGCGCCCGCCCGCGATGAGCACCACCGGGCCCGGGTACGCGCCAAGGGCCCGGACAGCCGCGTCCGGGTTGGTGGCCTTGGAATCGTTGATGAACTCGACCCCGCCGACCCGGCCCACTACTTCGAGCCGGTGCGGAACGCCCTTAAAAGCAGCCAGCGCCCGGCCTATGACGGACGGCTCGATCCCCGACACCCATCCCGCCGCCGTCGCCGCGAGCGCATTCTCAACGTTGTGCGCACCCGGGATGCCCAGGGTCTCGACCGGGCACACGTCCGCTTCCTTCCCCCCGGTCCGCGCCATAATCCGGCCGTCCTGGATAAACACGCCTTGTTCCAGTTTATGCCGGCGGCTGAAGAATAAGACCTTGGCCCGCGTCCGGGAAGCCAGTGCTCTGGTGCGCGGGTCGTCGAAATTCAAAACGGTCCAGTCGGACGCCTGCTGGTTGGCGAAAATGGCGGCTTTAGCCTCGGTGTAGACTTCCATGGTGCCGTGCCGGTCCAGGTGATCGGGGGTCAGGTTCAGGATGACCGCCACCCGGGGCCGGAAATCATGGGTGGTTTCCAGTTGGAAACTCGACACCTCGGCCACGATTACGTCTCCCGGGCCGTAGTTCCCGACCTCGGTGATCAAGGGTACCCCGATGTTCCCGGCCACCAAGGTGCGGCGCCCGGCCTGCCGGAACAACTCCCCCAAGAGCGCGGTGGTAGTGGTCTTCCCGTTGGTGCCGGTTACAGCCACCACGGGAGAACGTGTAAACCACCAGGCCAACTCCAGTTCCCCGATCACGGGGATACCAAGCCGGCGGCCTTCGGCCGCGGGTGGAATATGCGCGGGCACACCCGGACTGACCACGATCAAATCCCAGCGCCCGGAAGAAATCTGGGGGTAGAAGCCCAGGCTTAAGCTTACGCCCGCGGGAACATCCAGCTCAAGGTCCTCCTGCTTTTTGGTGTCCGTCAGGGTTACCGACACTTCCTGCGACGCGAGAAACCGGGACACCGCCTGCCCGCTCTTACCGGCGCCGACTACTAAAACGCTTTTTCCCGCCAGTTCCACGTCCATTCCCCCCGTCTAGCCGAGACCTCTGAGGCCGGCGAGGCCAAGGAGGGCCAACACCACCCCGACAGTCCAGAAAGTGAGCACCACCCGTGTTTCGGACCAGCCCGCCAGTTCAAAGTGATGGTGCAGGGGGGCCATCCGGAATACGCGCCGCCGGGTGAGCTGGTACGAGAGCACCTGAATAATCACGGACAGCGTTTCGGCTACGAACACGCCACCGATGATCAAAAGAAAGAGTTCACTCTTGGTGATCACCGCCGCCGCGGACAACCCCCCGCCAAGAGCCAGAGAACCGGTGTCCCCCATGAAGACCCGTGCGGGGTAGTAGTTGTAGCACAAAAAACCCAAGGAACCCCCGATTAAGGCACCGAGCACGATCCCGACCCCGGTTTTGTCCATTACCAGCGCAATCACGGCGAAAGCCAGGGCCGCGACCGCAAATGTCCCGGCCGCCAAACCGTCCAGCCCGTCAGTAAGATTGACGGCGTTGGCTGTAGCCAGAACCACGAATACCGTGGTCCCTAGAAAAAACCACCAGCCCAGGTCCAAGGTCAATCCGCCGGAAACCACCAGTCCGGAAAAGGGCACGGGGAAATCGGTGCCGCGTTCCAGTACAAAAACGGACACCACCGCCAGAGCGACCGCAATCAGTACCTGGCCGAAGAGCTTCTCCCGGGCCCGCAAGCCCAGGGACCGTTTATGCACCATCTTCGAGAAATCGTCTAGAAAACCCAGCACCCCAAACCCCAGGGCAACGGCCAGCACCACCAGCCCTTCGGCCCAGCCGGCGGGCGGCCCTCCCGGCAAAAAGGCGACCGCCGGGACGGCGGCCGCCGCCCCGATCAGAAACATCACCCCGCCCATCGTGGGCGTCCCCGTCTTTTGCAGGTGACGGGCAGGGCCGTCGGAGCGCACCCGCTGGCCGAACCGGAGACGGTGCAAAAGCGGAATTGCGATCGGACCCAGGATCAGTGTCACCAGGAAGGCTACCCCGGCGGCCACCAATACCGGTGTCAACGTCCGTCCCTCCCGGTTTCGCCTGCGGCCGGCGCGGCCGCTTCGGCGAGGGCTTTCACGATCTGCTCCATCTGGAACGCGCGCGAGCCCTTGACCAAAACAAAAACGCCCGCTCCCGCCAACCGGCGGACAGCGCCCACGGTTTCCTCGAGCGTGCGGCAGATCTGGATGCGGGAGGCGGGCAACCCGGCTTCACGGGCGCCGCAGGCAATCCCCGCGGCCATCTCCCCCATGGTCACCAGTTGACCGACGCCGGCGTGGGCTAAAGCCACCCCCACCTCCCGGTGGGCGGCCTCAGAACGCGGACCCAACTCCAACATGCCGCCGAGGACCGCCACTGTAGGACCCCCGGCCGCAATCTCCGCCAAAACCGCAAGCGCCGCCTTGACTGAAGCAGGGCTTGAGTTGTATGTATCGTTGATTATGGTCAAGCCCCCGGCCCTCACCAGGGCTTGGCGCCAAGACGAGGTCCGGACCTGCTCCAGGCCGGCACGGATCTCACTCACCGTCAGGCCCAGTTCCGACCCGACCGCGATCGCCGCCAGGGCGTTTTGCGCCATGTGCCGGCCGAAAAGCGGCATGCGGTAGTCCTCGTCCCCTCTGGGGGACCGCGCCCGGAAAACCGAGCCGCCCGGCACGGCTTGATAGCCGAGGAGCCGGAAGTCGGCGGATTCAGATTCTCCGAAGCGGATCACTTTCCCGCGGCACCGCCCTGCCTGCTCATCCATCCCGGGACTATCGGCATGCAGCACGGCAAACCCGGAAGTGGGGATGTGTTCTAGAAGCTCCCCCTTGGCGCGGGCGATATTCGCCACTGAACCCAGAAGTTCCAGGTGGGTTTCACCGATATTGGTGATCACGCCTCCCGTCGGCTCACAAATCCGGGCCAAGAGGTCGATCTCGCCCCGGGCGCGCATCCCCAGCTCGACCACCGCCACCTCGTGGTCGGGGTCAATATCCAGGAGCGTCAGGGGTAGGCCGATTTCGTTGTTCAGGTTCTCACGGGTGGCCGACACCCGGAAACGGGCCGCGAGCACGGCCGTCAGCAGGTCCTTGGTGGTGGTCTTCCCGGTGCTGCCGGTAACCGCAATAACGGGCAGGCCGCAGCGCCGCCTGTTGTCCAGCGCCAGCGCCTGGAGCGCCGCCAGGGTATCGGCGACTTTCAACACGGGGACGCCGGGGGGAACGGATACCTCCCGGCCGACCAGCAATCCGCCAACCCCGCGGTCCACGGCCTGCGCCACGAAATCGTGCCCGTCAAAACGGGAACCGCGCAGGGCGACAAACAGCTCGCCGCCGTTAATTGCCCTGGTGTCGGTCGTTACGCGCGCCACAGGGGCGAACGGTGCACCCTGGATCAACTCGGCCCCGGTTACAGTGCCGATCTCAGCGATCGTCGTCGGCTTCATCTGTTCCTCCGTAGCCAAAAGCGGCCAGAATCCCGGCGGCCTCCCGGCGGTCGTCGAACTCCAGACGCTTGGTGCCGACGATCTGGTAGTCCTCGTGGCCCTTGCCCGCAATAACCACAACGTCTCCGGCCCGGGCCTTCTCGAAAGCGTGCCGCATGGCCTCGCGGCGGTCGGGCACCACCGCGTATCCATCCGGCCGCACCCGCCGGTAGCCTTCCTCAACATCGGCGATAATGGTCAATGGATCCTCCGTGCGCGGATTGTCCGAGGTCAGCACTGAGTAGTCGGCGCCGCGGGCGCTTATCGCCCCCATGAGCGGGCGTTTGGCGCGATCCCGGTCACCGCCGCAGCCGAATACCGAAATGAGCCGCCCCGGAGCAATTTCCCGCGCCGCCCGGAGCACGTTTTCCAAGCCGTCCGGGGTATGGGCGTAGTCCACGATCACAGTATATTCTTGCCCCTGATCAACACGCTCAAACCGGCCGGGAACGCCTTGGACCTTTTCCAGGACGCCGGCGATCTCTTCCGGTGCAAAACCGCGATCCAGCCCGACGCAGGCCGCGGCCAGAGCGTTGTACACGTTAAAAAGCCCGGACAGCCGGAGCGCCACCGGTGCGGAACCCCAGGCACTCTCCAGCAAAAACTCCACTCCGCCGGCAACCGGACGGACCCCGGAAGCGCGCACGTCGGCGGCCTCGTGCACGGCATATGTGATGGGGCGTCCCCGGGTCAGATCCAACAGGCGTATCCCATAAGGGTCGTCCCGGTTGATTACGGCGGCCGCCGCTTCGCCGAGCCCCGTGAACAGTTGAGTTTTGGCGGCGAAATAGTCCTCAAAACCGGCATGGAAGTCGAGGTGGTCCTGGGTCAGGTTGGTGAACACGCCCGCCTCAAAAGAAAGCCCGTGCACCCGGGATAAGCTCAACGCGTGTGAGGAAACCTCCATTACCACGTCGGTCACCCCGGCATCGACCATCCGGCGCAAAAGACGTTGCAGGTCCAGTGATTCGGGGGTGGTATGCCGTACAGGCAGCACTTCGTCCCCAATGCGGTTTTCAATGGTGCCGATCAACCCCACACCCGGCCGGCGCGCCCGGAAAAGAGCCGTGATCAGGTGGGTGGTGGTGGTTTTTCCGTTCGTCCCCGTCACCCCGACCAGGCGCAACGCCCGGCCCGGGTCCCCGTAAAAACGGCCGGCCGCCAAAGCCAGCCCTTTACGGGTGTCGGGCACCACCGCCCAAGCCACTCCCTCAGGCACCGGCACCCTTTGCTGGAGCAATACGGCCGCCGCACCCCGCGCCACGGCGTCGGGCACAAAACGGTGGCCGTCGGTGACCAGCCCGTCGATAGCCGCAAACATGAAACCCGGCTGGACCTGCCGCGAATCGTAAGCGATTCCGGACACCAAAACGTCCAAAAGCGGACCGTGATCCAACACGTCCAGCTGGTTGATCAGATCTCTAAAGCTCAAATGCCATCCCTCCGGGGGGATTGGTCGGGAACACCGGTGCCGTTGGTCTCCTGACCGGGCGGACCTCCCGCCGCCGGACGTTCAAACTTTACCTTTATCACGGTACCCTTGTCAACCTTTTGCCCCGGCGCCGCGGACTGCTGTACGGCCACCCCGCTTCCGGACGGCTCCAGCAGGAGATCCAGGCTTTCCAGCAGGGTGCCGGCCTGCTTGATGGTCAGTCCGGCGAGATCAGGTACGGTCACCGGACGGCGCTTATCCACCGGTTCGGGCTTAAGGCTCAAAATCACGGTGGTGCCCTCTTTGACGACCGCCCCGGTTTCAGGCACCTGCTCGTGTACAATATTCCCCTCCCCGCGGGTGATGAAATTCAGGTTGGCGGCGCGCAGTTCCAGCACCGCTTCGTCCAGCGGTAGGTTGACCACTTGCGGCACTTTGACGTCCTTGGGTTCCTGCGGTTCCACCCAGATCCACTGTCTCTCGGGGCGCGGCAGATCCTCCCGGGCTTGAAGGCCCATGTACCGCAGCACGTCCTGCATCACGTTCCGGAAGGCCGGCGCCGCCACCTGGCTGCCGTAGTAGATCGGGCCCTGCGGTTCCACGACCATGATCAGGGTGACCGCCCGCGGGTCGTCAACCGGCCCAAAACCGACGAATGAAGATACGTACCGGCCGGACACGTAGCCCCCGGCCGGCCCCACGACCTGGGCCGTGCCGGTCTTGCCGGCCACCCGGTAGCCGTCCACGTGGGCGTTCATTCCGGTTCCCCGCAACACCACGTTCTCCAGGAGCGTCTGCATCTCCCGCGCCGTTTCGTTGGAAATGACCCGGCACACCACTTTCGGCTTTGATTCGCGGACCGCCTTGCCATCGTGATCGACCACTTTTTTTACCAATTGCGGCTGTAGAAGTTCACCCCCGTTAGCCACCGCCGCCACCGCCGCGGTCAACTGGGTCGGGGTCACGGCAATGGACTGGCCGATGGACATGGCGGCCAGGTTTAAGTTGGTGGCCTGCTTCTGCGGAATCATGATGCCGTGCGCCTCGCCGGGCAGGCCGATTCCCGTGGGCGCACCAAAACCGAAACCATGCAGATACTTGTAGAAAGGATCGATACCGATACCCAGGCCGATCTCAATGAAGCCCGGGTTGCAAGAGTTCTGAATCACTTCTTCAAACGTCTGGCTGCCGTGGCCGCCGGCTTTCCAGCACCTGATGTTCCGGTCGGCGACCTTGATGTGGCCTGGGTCGTAAAAACGGCGGTTTTTGTTGACGCTACCCTCTTCCAGGGCCGCCGCGAGGGTGATGATCTTGAAGGTCGATCCGGGTTCGTAATTGTACCAGATCGCCGGGTTCCGGTCCCAGACGGATTCGGCTTGGTCGGCCCAGCGGTTGGGGTCGAAGGTGGGACGGTTCCCCATCCCCAGAATCTCGCCGGTCTGCGGGTCCATGACGATGATGACCGCGTACCTGGGCTGGTAGGTGTCCACCAGCCGGTCCAGTTCACGCTCCACGAAGTACTGAACTGTCTCATCCAGCGTCAAAAACAAGGCGTGCCCTTGCACCGGCGGGTAGTACTTGTGCACGGCGCTGGGAATCTGGCGCCCGACGGCGTCGTACTCCATGACGATTCGGCCGGGAATCCCGCGCAGGTCGGCGTCACACGTGTTCTCGATGCCGGTCAGGCCCTGGTTGTCAATGCCCACGAAACCCAGAACATGTGCGGCCAGACCGTCTTTCAGGTAGCCGCGCCGGCTCTCCTCGACGAACTCAATGCCGGGCAGTTTCAGGGATTTTAGTTCCTGGGCGGTCCGGAAATCGACCTTGCGTTTGATCCAGACGAACGACTCCGGCTTGGTGATCAGCCGGCGGACACGGTCAACGTCCATGTCCAGCACCACGGCCACCTTCTGGGCGGTTTCGCCCTGGTTCTCGATCTGAGAGGGAACGGCGAACACCGAGTCGACACTGATGCTGGTTACGAGTTCTTTTCCGTTACGGTCGTAGATCGTTCCCCGCTTGGCCTCCACCGGAATATCACGCATCCTGTTCTCCAGGGCTTCCTTCCGCAGCTGCTCTCCCAGGAAGAACTGGATGTATGCCAGGCGCAGGGACAAAAGAAAAAACACGACCGTACTCGCCAGGAGGAGCAAAAGGATGCGCTTGCGCATGATGATTCTGGTGGTCTGCATACCGCCCCTCCCGTCCGTATAAGCTTTTGCCTTGTGCCTTTGCGGCTAGCGGACGACCAGATTCAGAAAGGCCTGGAGTATTCCCGGATCGCTCGGCTTCCCTCCCGGCAGCCCACGCTCCTCCGGATTTGAACCGGTAACGGCGTAGGCGGGTTTGGTCGGTTCCGGATCAGCGGCACCGGAAAAAGCGGTCAGACCGGAGTCGCCGACAGCCACAAAAAGCATATCGTTCGGGGTGGGACGGACCATCCCCAGTTGGGTCACGGCCAGCATTTCGACCCGGGGCAGGGAATCCAGCCGGTTGATCGCCGTCCTCAGGCTCTGGTTTTCCGCCTCCAGCATCCCGATGTTCTTCTCAATTTTTTGGGCCTGGTAACTTACATTCATGGTATAAGTGTTTGCATAACTGAACGCGGCGGCGAGCACGAACGCAAACACCACCGTGACCATCAGGGAAAGACGCGCCTTTTTCCCTGCACCGGACCGGACTTGGGCCGACACACTCCGCCGGTGTGCCTCCAGACCGTAATCAGCCCTTTCCCGCGCTACTATCAAGCCTATTCACCTCTCAGTCCTTTAGAACGCCGGCCGGCTTCCGGGCCGCCCGCAATTTGGCGCTTCGGGCCCGGGGGTTGGCCAGAACCTCGTCCTCCTCCGGCACCCGTGGCCGGGGAGTCAGGATCTCCAGCCGGGGCACCACCCCGCAACGGCACTCCGGCAGTCCCGGAGGACACTTGCAGTGTATCGCGAACTCCCGAAAAACGTCCTTCACCAACCGGTCCTCCAGCGAGTGATAACTTAAGACCACGACCCTGCCTCCCGCGGCCAGCAGATCCACCGCTTGGTGCAACGAGGTCTTCAGGGCCCCCAATTCATCGTTCACGGCAATGCGCAGGGCCTGGAAGGTGCGCCGGGCGGGGTGCGGTCCGGTACGCCGCGCCCGCGCCGGGACGGCCTCCTTGATCAGCTCCGCCAAGCGTCCGGTGGTCATAATCGGCTCCCTTTTCCGCTCCCGGGCGATAAAGGACGCAATGCGCCGGGACCAGCGTTCCTCGCCGTATGCTCTTATCAAGCCGGACAACTCATCTTCCGGCAACCGGTTCACCAGGTCGGCGGCGGTGACGCCTTTGCCGGAGTCCATCCGCATGTCCAAGGGCGCGTCCTGCCGGTAACCGAACCCGCGGGACGCCGTGTCCAGCTGGTGCGAGGAAACACCCAGGTCATAGAGAATTCCCTGTACCAGGCCGGTCCCGAACCGCTGGAGAACAGCCGAAAGTTCCCTGAAATCGGCCTGCACCAGCCGCACCCCTCCACCATATCCGGCCAGCCGGAAGGCGGCCGCGGCCAGCGCGTCCGCGTCCCGGTCCATCCCCACCAGGAGGCCCCGGCCTCCGGTTCGTTCCAGGATACCGAGCGCGTGCCCGCCCCCTCCAAGGGTACAGTCCACGTAGGTCCCGCCAGGCTTCGGATCCAGCCACTCCAGGACCTCCCGGAGCATCACCGGTTGGTGGTGAAAACCGGTCAGGGTCATGGGCCTACCCCGCAGTGCACGGCATTACAGGTCCAGGTCGTAGTCCACGATCTTCTCGGCGGTTTCCTCGTAGGCCGCCGCTGCTTCCGAGCTGTACCGCTCCCACTCCTCGCGCGCCCAGATTTCCACCCGGGACGAAACACCCAGGACCATCACGTCCTTTTCCAGCCGCGCATAATCGCGCAGCGCGGCCGGCAGCAAAACCCGGCCCTGCTTATCGGCCTCCAGTTCGGCCGCGCCCGAAAAAAACAGCCGCGTGAAAGCCCGGGCCTCCGCCCTGGCCAACGGCAGCTTGCGCAGTTTCTTTTCCATCAATTCCCATTCCGGCCGGGAATACAGAAACAGACAGCGGTCCAGTCCCTTGGTGACGACAAAAACCAGCCCCAGGCCCTCACGAAAGCGGGCCGGTATGAAGAGCCGCCCCTTATTATCCATGGTGTGCAAGTACTCCCCAATAAACAGGACGGCCACCCCCCGCCCGCCGTTATTTCCTCCACTTTCCCCCACTTTAAACCACTCTTCGGCCTTTGACAAGAGAAATCCTGCAATTAATTCCTAAAAATATAAAAAGGTTTTTGCGCCGGCGGTTGAACCAAAAAAGAGCCTTCCATGCGGGAAAGCCCTTTCAGGGCAGCAGATATTCTTTATTTGACTTTTAGCGTTTTGTGTTCTCGCCGTAGTCGCCCGGCGCCTCTTCCTCCCAGAAGTCGGTGACATCCACCCCGGCCGGAAGGGCGAAGACGTCGTCAGGTACCAATCCGACTTCCAGGTCCTTGAACTCCACTACGGTGAAGCCGCCGTCCGCCACGTTTTCCACCCGCAGGGGCAGACCGTATTCCTCCCACAGGTAGAGCACCGTCGCCCCCCGGGCCTCTTCCCGGGTGAACTTCCGGCAGCGCAGGCCGTCCAGGAATGTGACCTCGCCCGGAACCCACTCGGCGGGGTTCAGGCCGCGCACGTAGTCCGGCAGTGTCTCCGGAACACTCGCTTCCCCATCGCCCAGCCTCATCCGCGTCGCCGTGCTTTCGGCGGCGTCGTAGGACAACAGTTCGCCCCGGGCGGTGTCCACCAGTAAAACCAAGCTCTGCCCGTCGACCATCGTCTCGGTCTTTACCCAGTCACCCTGTAACCAGACCCGTGTTTCGTACGACCACAGGGGGTAGTTGGTCACCTGCCGGTAGTGGAGTCCGTCTATGTCGGCGCTCCTGACCAGCAGCGCCTCCAGCTCACGTTGCACCTGTTCACGCGCCGCTTCCGGAGGGCCGCCGGGAGCCTGGGACGTAGTCCGGTTGAAGGCGCTTGCGCCCACCGCCGCCACCACCAGCAATCCCGCGCATACCAGCACCGTCAGCCGCTTCCAACCAAGTCTTTCCGGCGCCTTTCGGCTTTGCCGCCTCATTTTCCGCCCACCACCTCAAACATTTGCTTACAATATACGGGAGGGGTGCGGACAATATGCCCGGGGCCGGGGCCAGCGGCGTAAAAAGCGCCGGCCTTGAATTCTAGGTTTCCTACAGCGGCACCAAATGCCTTTCGCGCTTTCTGAAGACGGCCAGCCGGTCGTACCCGGCCCCCCGCAGCAGGGTCACGGCCTCGTGGCAGCCGAAACCGACTTCTTCCGGACGGTGGGCGTCAGAACCCAGCGTCACCGGGATGTTCAGCTCACGGCAGGCGGTAAGAAAAGCTGGATGCGGGTAGATTTCGGCCACGGGGGCCCTCAAGCCCGCGGTATTTACTTCAACACAGATGCCGGATCCGGCGATGACAGAAGCCGTCTCCCGGTAGAGCGCCGTCAGGTCGCCGCTTGGCCGGCAACCGAATTTCTTCAGCAGGTCCGGGTGGGCCAGGACATCGAAAAGACCGGAACGGGCTGCCTCCTGCACCAGCATGAAATAGCGCCGGTAGAGCGCCTCGGAGTCCCAGTTCCGGTAGCCGTCCAGAAGTTCGGGTTGGTCGAAGCCCCAGCCGTCTATATAGTGAACCGAACCCAGCACATAGTCGAAAGGGTATCCCGACAAAAGCGCCGCCAGTTCGGCCTCCCGGCCCGGCACGAAATCGGCCTCGATCCCCAGCCTGACCGGCAGATCCGGGTTGGCCGCCCGCAGAGCCAGCACGTCGTCCACGTACTGCGGCAACTCGGATTCGGTCATGGCCAGACCGGAGGGGCGCCTTTCGGGAGGGCAAAAATACAACGGAATGTGGTCGGCGAACCCGATTTCACGCAAACCACGCTTGCGGGCCACCCGGACGTAGTCGGCCATCCGGCCCCGGGCGTGCCCGCACCGGAAGGTGTGGAGGTGGTAGTCAACCGGCAACGGGCATCAAAACCCTTCTCTCCCGGCAATTCCACCGCCGGCGCGCAGTGCTTCCGAAACGCCCGCCGTCAACCGGTAGATCCTTTCGGCCAGGGCCTCCGTCAGTGTGCCGGCGCCGCAGCTGGGGGTGATCAAGCATTGCCGCCGCAACCGCTCCGCGGAGATTCCCCGGCTGGAAAGCTCCTCCCAGAATCCTTCCAACCTGGTACTTAAGCTCTCCACGGTTTGCGTCTCCACCTGCTCCGAGGTGGGCACTATGCCCCAGGCCACCACCCCGCCCCGTGCCAAAAAGGCATTGAGTTCGGCCCGGTACGGCAGCAGAGAATCAAAATACCAGTACGCGTCAAGGCTCAGTACCTCGGTGCCGGTGTCCATCAGGATGCTCCAATCGACGGCGGCGCACGAGTGGATGCCGGACTTCGCCCCCGCCATCCGGATGCCGGCGACGACGGCCTTCAGATCATCCACGATCATCTCACGGGTTACCGTAATGTACGTCGACTGCCCGTAGACACTCACTCCCGGCTCATCCACAAAGACCAGCACGTGAGCGCCGATCCCCTTCAGCGCTTGCGCCTGCCAGCGGCCCTGAAGCGCCAGATTCTTGACCACCAGGTCACGCAATTGTTCATCGTAATACGCGGGACGGCCCTCGGCATCGGTCAACTGAAAGGCGGCGGTCAGCGGCCCCACGACCTGTCCTTTCACAAAACCAGCCGGTCCGGCCGGGGCTCGTTCCAAGAAGGCGTGAAACCCCGAGGCCGCCTCCCGCGGGATGGCGAACCGCTCCAGGGCCTCCCGGTCACCTTCCTCCGCCGCCAGGTACAGCGCATAGAACGCGGCCATCCGTTCGGGCCAGTCGGGGGCGCCGGTGGCAAAGCAAACCTTGTCTCCGTTTTGCTCCAAAAGCCCGGTTTCCAGCAGGGGGCACAGGAACTGGAGCACGAAACCCTCCTGCGGGCCCAAACCGGGCAGTTGCGGCCAGTGGGGCATGTCCGGCAAGTACGCCGCCACGAGATTCAGTGCCTGCTCCGGACTCGTGTACGGCAGACTGCCGATTCCGGTGGCGAGCCCTCCGGGGGTCCACATTCTCAAAACCTCCCCGACAAAACAAAAGCCAGCCCGGTTAAAGGCTGGCCCCTGAACAGACGCCGCTACAGGGTGGCGGCGGGAACTATGTTGACCGTCTTGCGGTCCTTGCCCTGGCGCTGGAAACTGACATACCCGTCCGTCTTGGCGAACAGGGTGTCGTCGCCGCCGATCCCCACGTTGCGCCCGGGATGGACCCTGGTCCCCCGCTGCCTGATGATAATGCTCCCGGCCGTGACAAACTGCCCATCGCCCCGCTTGACTCCCAGGCGCTGGGCCCTTGAATCCCGGCCGTTCCTTGAGCTGCCTACTCCCTTTTTATGGGCCATTTTTTGTCACCTCCCCAATGGACTAAAACTCAATCTTCTCCACTACCACCTGCGTGTAGGGCTGACGGTGCCCCTGCTTGCGCCGGTAGTTCTTCTTGGACTTGTACTTGAAAACAATAATCTTCTTGGCGCGCCCCTGTTTCTGCACCCGGCCGGTCACCCGGGCGCCCGGGACCAGCGGCCGGCCGATCTTCACGCCTTCGTCCGTGCTGACTAAAAGCACCCGGTCGAAAAGGACTTGGGCGCCGTTTTCGGCCGCGAGCTTTTCAACCCGTACCGTGTCTCCTTCGCGGACGCACAACTGCTTGCCGCCGGTTTCAATAATCGCGTACATGTTTACCCCCTCTGTTTTTTTTAAGGACTCGCCGGAACGGGGTGGGCGCCGGTCGCACCGCTTTTAAACCTCTTCCGTGCGGTCATGCACGAGTTATATTGTATCACCCACACGGTGGAAGATCAAGCCCAATCTTTCCTCTGTGTTGTTGGCCTGTGATATTGTCACCCCGTAAGCGGTCTGAGAAAATGTCACTCATGAAGAAGGGAGACGTTTTCTTGAAACCCAAGGAAGCCAGGAGACTGGACATCATGGAGCGGGTCCTTGCC